>DATHFL010000252.1:0-9592 GCA_035318125.1 Solirubrobacterales bacterium
GCAGGCGGCGGGCGCCCTCGCCCACGTCGCGCGGGTGCTTCCTCCCGAGCTGGCGCCGACGATCTTCCAGCTGCCGACCCTGCTCTCCGACGAGCGCTGGCGCGAGGCGGCGCTCCCGTTCCTGCCGAAGGCGTCGCAGCGCTTCTGGACCGACCGCTTCCCGCTGCTCGCCGAAGAGGCGATCACGCCACTGACCAACCTCGTCGACCGCCTGCGCGCCTCGACCCCGATCGCCGCCCTGCTCGGCCAGAGCCAGAGCAGCTACCGGGTGCGCGAGGCGATGGACAGTGGCTGGATCGTCCTCGCCCATCCCGGCTCGGGCGGCACCCGCGAGCGCCTGCTCGCCAACCTGCTCCTCTTCGACCTGCTGCACGCCGCGAAGGGGCGCACCGATCTGCCCGCCGCCGAGCGCCGGCCGTTCTGGGTCTTCCTCGACGAGGTGCAGACCTATGACGGCGTCGCCTCGGGCAACCTCGCCGCCCTGCTGGAGCAGAGCGCCAAGTTCGGCCTCCGCGCCGTGGTGCTGAACCAGAACCCCGAGCGGCTGAACCCGCAGACGCTGACGGCGCTCACCACCAACCGCTCCCACCTCCTCGCCACCGCGCTCAACTCCCACGCCGCGGCGCTCCTGACCAAGGAGTGGGCCGGGCAGCCGGACCCCTCGGCGCTGACCAGGCTGCCGCGCTACCGCTTCATCGCCCAGGTGACCGACCGCGGCGAGCTGAGCAGGCCCTTCGGGCTGGACGGGATTAGGGTCGAGGACGTCGCCGAGCGACCCGCGGCGGGCGGCGGGCGGCCGCGCTGCGAGGCCGTATCCAGAACCGAGGCTCCCGCGGTGATCGAGCACCTGGAGACGCTCGACGAGCGCATCCTCGCCGAGTTGAAGAAGCGGCGCCGGGCGGGCGCGGCAGAAGAGGCGGCTCCCGATGAGGCAACCGAAGCCGCTGCCGGGCCGCTGTGGGCGCCCGACGGGGAGGGCGACCGTTGACCGAGCTCGCCGCCCTGCGCCCCAGCCTCTCGGAGACCGGCATCGAGATCGTCGCCTCACTGGCGCAGCATCGAATCCTCACCACCGCCCAGGTCCGAGCGATCCACCTCCCCGATGCCGGCGAGCGCTGGGCGCAGAAGCTGTTGGCCCGGCTCGCGAAGGCCGGGCTCGCCGGCCACGTCGACTCCCCCCGCGTCCCACGTCGCCTATGGCACGCGACCAAGCGCGGCGTCCAGCTCGTACTGAAAGTGGGCGTCCTCGACGCGGAGCCGCGGTTGACCGACGCCGAGGACGCGGCCGGGCCGCTGCAGGCGCACACGCTCGCGGTCAACGACTCGGCGATCTGCTTCCTCGCCGCCGCGCGCGAGCGGGGCGATGAATTCGGCCCCTTCGCCTGGCGCCACGAGGTCTCACACCGCCTCAGCCGCGGGCGCGGCCGGCGTCGCCGGGCGCTGCACGCCGATGCCGTCTTCACCTACCTGCGGCCCGCCGAGGGCAGGGTCGCGATCGAGCAGCGCTTCCTGGAGGTCGACCGCGCGACCCTCACCATCGACCGCCTCGCTGCCGAGCTGGCCCGCTACGCGGAGCTGTTCCGGCTGGCCGGCGAGGACGGCGAGCCGCTCTGGCGCTCTCGCTATCCCGTCTTCCCGCCGGTCCACTGCATCCTCACGGGAGGCAGCCGAGCGGTGCTGGAGCGCCGCCGCTCGACCACGATCGCCCTCCTGCGCAGCGATCCGCGGCTCACCCGCACGCCGGAGGTATCGATCTCGATCTGCCTGCTCGAGGATCTGCAAGCCGAGGGACCGTTGGCCCCGATCTTCCGAAACGTCCGTGAGCCGGGGAAGCCGGTCGATTGGCTGGGAGGTTGATCTTGCTGCTCTATTTCGTAGAGCAGATCTGCTCGCCTTTGTGGAGCACGACTTGAGATCCCAGGCCGGCCGAGGTAGACGTGTCGGGGGCGGCCAGGGCGGGCGGCGGCCCAGCCACGACCGCCGAGCCGCGGCCCCGCTCGGCGACTTGAAGGTCCAGATGTCGATCGAGCAGGCGCCGCCCGGATCGGCCCTGGACGACCAGCTCCGGCGCGAGCAGGCCAAAGCGGTCTTCGAGCTGCTGGTCGCCCATCGACGCCGAACCGCCAAGAGCTAGATAGTCATGGATTTGGGTGCTAATATCCTCTATATGTCTGACATAGATCACGATGGACTCTATAGACAGGCAGAGGCGCAGGCGGGATATTTCACCGCGCAGCAGGCGGTCGCCGCAGGGATGGATCGCAGCACGCTGCGCCATCATGCCCGGCCCGGCGGCCGCTACGAGCGGGTCCGTCGCGGGCTCTATCGGCTGCGGCATTTCCCCTCAAGTTCTTACGAGCACGTCATGGCCGCCTGGCTGCCCCTGCGCGACGCGGGGGCCGTGGTCTCGCACGAAAGCGCACTCGAACTCCACGGACTCTCTGACGTAATCCCCAGCGCTATTCACCTCACGCTGCCGCGCTCAGAGCGGGGACAGCGCCGCCGTACGGGGGTGCGCCTGCACACGCTGAACCGACCGCCGACGAAAGCGGAGATCCGCAAGGTCGAGGGACTGCCGGTGACGAGCCCGGAGCGAACGATCGTCGACTCCCTTGAAACGGGCGTCCAACCGGAGCAGGTCGAGATGGCGATCGGGCAGGCGCTGGAGCGCGGACTAACCACCCAACGCCGGCTGACTGAGGCAGCATCTGAACGCTCGGTGCGCGTTCGCAAGTTCATCGAGCGTCGTCTCGAAGGGGCGCCGGCATGAAGTACCGGGACGAAATGGCCTTCCGACAGGCGCTCCAGCAACGCCTCAAGGATCGAGCCGACGGCGACGGCACGCTCCTCGTCCGCAACCGCAAGCGCGTCGCCTTCGATCGACTGCTTGCCCGACTGCTTGCCGTCGCCCAAGAGCAGTGGGTGCTGAAGGGAGGCTTCGCGCTCGACCTGCGCCTCGCCACGCGGGCGCGAAGCACGAAAGACGTGGACATCGAGTGGCGAGCCGAGGTGACGGAGCTGCTCGACGTTCTGCTCGACGCGGCGAACTACGATGCCGGCGACTTCTTCGAGTTCGCCATCGAGAGGGCCGGCGTGCCGGAGGATCGACTTGGCGGCAGTCACCGGTTCCGGGTTTCGGCGTCCCTGGCGGGACGATCGTTCGAGTCGTTCCTGCTCGATGTCGGCTTCCGGCTTGACGACGCGCTGGAGGCCGAGACCCTGCGCACCGACGACTTCCTGGGCTTCGCGGAGATCGAGCCCGTAGAGGTCCAGGCCGTCCCGCTGGAACTACAGGTCGCCGAAAAGCTCCACGCCTACACGCGCGTCTACGAGGGTGGGCGCATCAGTTCCCGTACCAAGGATCTGATCGACCTTGCCTTGATCGCTGAGCTTTCGCAACTCGACGCCGCTGGCCTGCGACGCGAGATCGACACGATCTTCGAGCTTCGTGCCACCCACGCGGCGCCCGCCTCGTTGCCTCTCCCTCCCGCCGAGTGGGCAGGGCCGTTCCGCGAGCTTGCAGAGGAGGTCGGGGTACCGGCGGACCTCGAAGCAGGTCACAGAGACGCCGCCGCACTGGTCGACCCGATCTTGAGCGGCGAGGTCGCCAGCGGGACGTGGGATTCCACGCAGCGACGCTGGGTTGCCGAGAAATCAAGTGAGGAAAGGAGCACATAATGCGACGCTTCGCCTGGTACGGCCGCCTCTCGACCAAGGACAAGCAGGACCCGACGCTCTCCTTCCCCTCCCAGCGGCAGGAGTGCGAGGCCAAAGTCGCCGAGTTGGGCGGGCGGATCGTCTGCGAGTTCACCGACCAGGAGACCGGCCGGCGCGACGATCGGGTCGGGTGGAGCGACTTGGTCCGCGAGGCCAAGGAGCGGGATGCCCGACGCTTCGACGCGGTGATCATCTACGCCACCTCGCGGCTCAGCCGCGACCTCTTCCATGCGCTCACCTACGAGCGGGAGATGACCCGCGCCGGAGTCGAGGTCTTCTATGCGCTGACCGCGGGTGACCAGACGAGCCCCGAGGGGCGGCTGATCCGCCACATGTTCCAGGCGCTCGATCAGTTCGAGGTCGAGAAGCTCGGCCGCGAGGTCCGCCGCGGGCAGACCGAGAACACGCGGCAGGGCTACCGCAACGGCGGTCGCGCTCCCTACGGCTACCGCCTCCGCCACGAGCCGCATCCCGACCCGGCGAGGGCGCGGGCCGGGGACACGAAGTCGCGGCTCGTCCGCGACCCCGAGCAGGCCCCGGTGATCGTCGAGATGTTCCAGCACTTCATCTCCGGCTCCGGCTACGCGGAGATCGCTAACCACCTGAACCGGCCCGGTGGCCCGCCGTCGCCCCGCCACGTCGACTCCAAGCGCAACACCTCGGGCAAGTGGTCGAAGACGACGATCCGGGCGATGCTCGAAAACCCCGTCTACACCGGCCGCCTCTACTGGAACCGGCTCGACTTCCGCGGCGTCAAGCAGGGTGAAGGACCGCTAATCCGCCGCGACGCCGAGGAGTGGGTCGAGGCCCAGCGGCGCCACGAGGCGCTGGTCTCCGAGGAGGACTTCGAGCGCGTGCAGATGGAGATGAAGGCGCGCAGCTCCGGTAGCGGCGGCAACCGCCGACGCCGGCAGCAGAAGCGCTTCTACCTGCTGCGCGGCATCGTCCACTGCGCCACTGGCCACAACCCGCTGCGGATGCAGGGCAAGAGCCGCAAGGGCAATACCTATTACGCCTGCGGCTACCGCCGCTCCTACGGCGACACCGCCGCCGAGGCAGCCGGCCACGGCAAATGGCAGTACGTGCGTGAGGACAACCTGATCGCGCTGGTCGACGCCTTCTTCGGCACGCGCATCTTCGGCCCGGAGCGCCTGGAGCACTTCCGCGGGCAAACCTCCACCCTGGCGGCGAAAACCGAAGGCAAGGACGGCGCCGAGCGGGCGCGGGCGGCCGACCAGCTCACTGATGTGGAGCACCGAATCGAGCGCCAGCTTGCCGCGATCGAGGCAGGCGTCGATCCGGCCCTCGTCGGCGAGCGGATTCGCGCCCTCAAAGCAGAGCGCCAGGAGATCGAGGCACTCGTCACCCAGCTCGACCGCGACAACCGCAACGGCGACCACCTCGACGCCGAGGAGAGCACGGCGATCCTCAAGTCCCTCCCCGATCTTTCGAAGGCGCTCAAGGAGGCCGACCCGGAGCTGCGCCGCGCGGTCTTCGAGGCCTTCCGCCTCCGCGTCGAGATCGACCGCAATTCCGGCCTAATACGACTGAAGGCGCTCGTCTCGAGCGCCTTCAGTCAAGCGGGTGCCCTGAGTGACATTGGTGCCACTAAGGCCATAGCGGGGGCGGGATTCGAACCCGCGACCTTCGGGTTATGAGCCCGACGAGCTACCTGGCTGCTCCACCCCGCGGCGGGCTGTCGAATATAGCAAGGCGGGGGTGGTGGGCGATGGGGTTTGGGGTGGCTGGGATCGATTGCACAGGGGGCTTCGGGGCGGGGTCTCGGTCTAGAGTGGCCGGGTGACAGACGGGGCGAAGAGGGTGGCGGTGATCGACGTGGGGACGAACTCCACGCGGTTGCTGGTCGCTGACGTTGACGGGGGGCGGGTGGCGCCGCTGGAGCGGCGCAGCACGGTGACGCGGCTGGGCCGGGGCGTCGACCTGTCGGGCCATTTGTCGAGCGAGGCGATCGAGGACGTCTGCACCGCGATCGGCGGCTACGTCGGGATCCTGCAGGAGCTCGGGGCCGAGACGGTCGACGCGATCGCGACCAGCGCCGTCCGCGACGCCGACAACGGCAGCGCCTTCATCGCCGAGCTGCGCGAGCGCTTCGCGCTCTCGGCCCGCGTCCTCGACGGCGAGGAGGAGGCGCGCCTCACCTACCTCGGCGCCACCTCCGAGGCGCCCCCCGCCGAGCCGACCCTGGTGATCGACATCGGCGGCGGCTCGACCGAGCTGATCGTCGGCAGCGGCGAGGAGATCGCCTTCCACGACTCCCTCCAGATCGGCGTCGTCCGCCACAGCGAGCGCCACGTCGCCAGCGACCCCCCCACCGCGAGCGAGCTGGAAGCGCTCGCCGGCGACGTCCGCACCCAGATCGAAGGCTCGCTCGGCGCCGGCGTCGAGGCCCGCCAGGGGACTGCCGTCGCCGGCACCCCCACCTCGCTCGCCGCGGTCGAGCTGGAGCTGCAGCCCTACGACCCCTCCCGCGTCCACGGCCACGTCCTCGCCCTGCCCTCGATCCAGCGCATGCTCTCGCGCCTCGCCTCGGCGCCGCTGGCCGAGCGGGTGGAGATCCCCGGCCTGCACCCGGACCGGGCGCCGACGATCGTCGCCGGCATCGTCGTCCTCGTCGAGGCGATGCGCGCCTTCGAGCTCACCGAGATCACCGTCTCCGAGCACGACATCCTCTACGGCACCGCGATCCGGGCTGGACA
Organism: Solirubrobacterales bacterium; assembly: GCA_035318125.1. Taxonomy (GTDB): domain Bacteria; phylum Actinomycetota; class Thermoleophilia; order Solirubrobacterales; family 70-9; genus VAYN01. The sequence goes on from DATHFL010000252.1 coordinate 6,435, forward strand.
GCTTGTCTAATGCAGGTTGGCCAATTGGGCCAGAGACCAAACCAAAAGCCCAATAAGTAGTAGTGAGTGCTACCTGCTTTTCAGTAGCTAAAGCAAACCCAGGGTAGAAGTGAAGGACGCCGGGGTACATACTCAGAGCACCGGGCAAAAGGTGGGGTCATCTTCACCTTGCCGCCCGGGATATAGGGCTTAGGCGATTGCCGCATCATGGCGCCTCCCGCCGTCTGGGCCCACCAAATAAAGGTCCCTGAAGACGTACCCCTGCCCGTCCTGAGGGGCCACCTGAATCGGTCGCCAGCGATGGCGGCCGATTCTCGTTGTGGGGCCTTTCCAGGCTTTAGGCGAGGTTCGCCTTGCGCGGGTAGGCGACCTCGGGATCGGTGAGGACGTTGACCAGCGTCGGCCGCCCGGAGGCGAAGGCGCTCTCCAGCGCCGGCTTCAGCTCGCCCGGCTCGCGGACCAGGACCCCGTCGCAGCCGAGCGACTCGACCAGCTGGTCGTAGCGCGTCTCCGGCTGCAGCTCGGCGGCCACCGAGTAGCCATAGAGGAACTTCATCGGGTGGTGCTCCAGCGCCCAGATGCCGTTGTTCCCCATCACCCCGACCACACCGAGACCGTGACGCGACATCGTGTCGAACTCCAGGCCGGCGAAGCCGAAGGCGCCGTCGCCCAAAAGCAGGCAGACCTGGCGGTCGGGATGGGCGACCTTGGCCCCGATCGCCTGGCCGGGCCCGGCGCCGAGGCAGCCGAAGGGCCCGGGGTCCATCCAGCAGCCCGGCTCGAAGGTCTCGATGAAGCGGCCGGCGTAGGAGACGAAGTCACCGCCGTCGCCGACCACGATCGCGTCGCGGTCGAGGACTTCGCCGAGCTCCTTGTAGACGCGCACCGGGTGCAGCGGCGAGCGCCCGTCCTCGAGCTCGGCCCGCTCGGCCGCCCGCTTCTCCGCCTCGACGTTGCGCAGCTGCTCCAGCCAGGGCCGCGTCCGCGGCTCCCCCGCCCCGGCCGCCTCGCGCAGCGCCGCCAGCGTCGCCCGGACGTCGCCGACCAGGTCGACCGCCGGCGCCCGGTTGGCGACCAGCGCGTTGGCAGCGACGTCGAGGCGGACGATCTTCGTCTCCTCGCCGAAGCTGCCGCCGAAGCCGAGCCGGAAGTCCATCGGCACGCCGACCACCAGCGCCACGTCGGCGCCCTGCAGCGCGGTTCCGCGGGCACGGCTGAAGGCGAGCTCGTGGTCGGCGGGCAGGCAGCCGCGGCCGAGCCCGTTGAGGAAGACCGGGATGCCGAGCGCCTCCGCCAGCGCCCGCAGCTCGTCCTCGCCATGACCCCAGTAGAGGCCGGTGCCGGCCATGATCGCCGGCCGCTCCGCCGCGGCCAGCAGCGCCGCTGCCTCCTCGACCCCAGCGGCCGGCTGCGCCTCCCCCGCCTCCGGCACCGCCGGCAGCTCCATCTCGGCCTCCATGAAGACGACGTCGAGCGGGTAATCGACGAAGGTCGGCCCGCTCGGCGCCGCGGCGGCGCGGTCGAGCGCGGCGGCGGTGACGGCGGCGATCTGGCCGGTGTCCTTGACCGTCTCCGCCGACTTGACCAGCGGCGAGACGAAGGGCAGGTGGTCGATCTCCTGCAGCGAGCCCGAGCCCCAGCGCATCTCCGGCGCCCGCCCGCCGAGCACGCAGACCGGCGAGTTGTTGGCCTGGGCGCCGGCGATCGCGCTGATCCCGTTGGTCACCCCCGGACCGGCGGTCAGCGCCGCGACGCCGACCCTGCGGGTCGCCTTGGCGATCCCCTCGGCGGCGAAGGCGGCGGTCTGCTCGTGGCGCACGTCGACGAGACCGATCCCCTCCTCCCTGCAGCCGTCGTAGATCGAGAAGAGGTGCCCGCCCGAGAGCGTGAAGAGGTGCTCGATCCCGCGCGACTTCAGCGCCCTCGCCACCAGCCTGCCGCCGTGCTCAGCCATTGCCGCAGCCTATTGGCTGGCTGGGGATCGGCGGGTTACCATCGCTGGGCCCGGGTGGCGAAACTGGCAAAAGCGGCGGCCTTAAAAGCCGCTGCCCCGTAAGGGGCTTGCGGGTTCGAGTCCCGCCCCGGGCATTTTTTCTCTCCCTCCGAGCGCTCCCCCTGCAATTTGCGGGTTTCGAGCTTGTCTAAAGGGGCAGTAAAAACCTTGCAGGGGCGCAACTTCGCCCCTGTTACCGTGTCCTTTAGATCAAGGAACCGTCCTTCCCCCTGGGAGAGAGATCTTGGAGGCATCAGCCCTAACTCACGCCAGTCGCCGCGGGCTCCTCGCTCGCCGCTCGCCCCTGCTCAAGCTGCAGGGCGACGAGAAGCTGATCGCGATGGCGCGGGCCGGCAACCCCGGCGCCTTCGAGACGATCGTCGACCGCTACCAGAGCCGCCTGCTCGGCTTCTGCCGCCAGATGCTGAGCTCGACCGAGGACGCCGAAGACGTCCTCCAGGAGGTCTTCGTCAACGCCTACCGGGCGATGCTCGCCGACGAGCGCGAGATCAACCTCCGTCCCTGGCTCTACCGGATCGCCCGCAACCGCTGCCTCAACTTCCTCCGCAAGCCGAGGGCCACCGCGCAGGAATCGATGGACATGGTCCCCGAGGTCGACGCCGCCTCGACCGCCGAGCGGGTCCACAACCGCGAGGAGTTCCGCCAGATCCTCAGCGACGTCAACAAGCTTCCCGAGACCCAGCGCGCCGCCCTCCTCCTGCGCGAGATGGACGCGCTCTCCTACGAGGAAATCGCCGCCGCGATGGACACCACGGTGCCGTCGGTGAAGTCGCTGCTGGTGCGGGCGCGGATCTCCCTCGCCGAGGCGAGCCAAGCCCGCCTGCTGACCTGCGGCGAGGTCCGGATCGAGCTCTCCGAAGCCGCCGAGGGCCTGCGCAAGGTCTCGGCGCCGGTCCGCCGCCACGTGCGCGAGTGCGAGGAATGCGCGGACTTCCGCTCCCAGGTCCGCTCCAACGAGAAGGCGCTGGCGGCGCTCTTCCCGGTCGGGCCGCTGCTCGCCCTCAAGGGCTTCATCGCCGCCAAGCTCGGGTTCGGCGGCGCGGGCGCCGGGGCCGGCGGCGCCGGGGCGAGCGCAGCGGGGGCCGGAGCGGTCGGCAGCGTCGGCGCCGCGGCGGCGATCGGCGGCGGCTCGGCCGCCGGCGGG
>DATHFL010000253.1:0-10006 GCA_035318125.1 Solirubrobacterales bacterium
GCCGTAGAAGGAGAAGGCGAGGCTGAGGGTGGTCGAGCTGGAGGCCTTGCGGGCGGCCGGGGCGGCGGCGGTCGCCGACTGCGGGCTGATCCGGAAGCTGTAGCGGCCGTTGCGGGCGGGGCGGCCTTCGTTCGTGGTCCCGTCCCAGCGGACGCTGCTGGCGACGCCGGGGGCGACGTTTTCGCGGTAGAAGGTCTTGACCACTTCGCCGTTCGCGTCGACGATGTCGATCCGCAGGTCGTTTTCGTCCTGGCTGCTGCCGATCGTGAAGCTGAGGCGCGGGTAGCGGTAGCCGAAGTAGAAGGACCTGCGGGGGCTGGTCTGGGCCGCGGTCAGGGTGAGGACGCCGGCGCTGGGCGAGGTGGCGGGGGTGCCGGAGGGACTGCCTTTCGCGGTCGGCGCAGCGCCCGGGGTGCCGGCGCCGCCGGTCGTCGCCGCGGCCGAGCCCACGAAGCAGGCCAGCACGGCCATCACCATCGCTATGCCGATCTTGCCGGCCGCTCTCGACCGGACGAACCCTTTGTTGTTCAACCGCTAACCCTCTCTTTCGATCGCCTGCGGAGTTAGCTGACGGGCTCGCGCTGAAAGAGTCGCGCTACGGACGCTTTTCGTCCGATTCGCCCCTGAGACCTGCAAAGGTCTCTTCGGTTCCTCCGCTCCCGAACGGTGGCCCGCACGGGATTAGGCTTTGCTGGCGCAGCAGCATAACCGACTGTCCGGAGGCAGTCGGCGCGCGAATGCGGCTATCATCCGCCGGCCGCGTCGGTGCGTCCGCGCGGTTTTTGCGCGATGAAGACCTTTGTAGCCACTCCAGCCAACCGCCAGCGCGACTGGTACGTCGTCGACGCCGAGGGCAAGACCCTGGGCCGTCTGGCGACGCAGATCGCCGACACGCTGCGCGGCAAGCGCAAGCCGGAGTACACGCCCCACGTCGACACCGGCGACTTCGTCGTCGTCGTCAACGCCGAGAAGATCCACGTCACCGGCGACAAGCTGGCGCAGAAGACCTACTGGCGCCACAGCGGCTACCCCGGCGGGATCAAGTCGCGGACCTTGGGCGAGATGCTCGAGCGCAAGCCGGAGGAAGTGATCCGCAAGGCCGTCAAGGGGATGCTGCCCCGCAACCGGCTCGCCCGCCAGCAGCTGACCAAGCTGAAGGTGTACGCGGGGCCGGACCACCCGCACGCGGCGCAGCAGCCGAAACCGATGGAGACGAACTGAATTGATGGACGACGAGAAAACGCCGGAGCAGGACGAGAACACCGAGGCCGTAGAAGAGACGGCTGAGGGCCAGGCCGCGGAGGCCGCGGGTCCTGTCTCCGATGAGTCGTCCGCGCCCGGTGGCGCGGACGACTCATCGTCGCCACCCGCGGCAGAGGCCGCTGAGTCTGAGGCTCCGGCCGAGCCGGCCGAGGGTGAGTCGTCCGAGGAGGCTGAGGAGCAGCCGTCCGAGGAGGTTGCTGAGGAGCCCGTTGCCGAGGAGCCCACCGCTCCGGAGCCGAAGGCCAAAGAGGAGAAGAAAGACGTCATTCCCGGGGCCGACCTGGAGCCGATCCTGGTTGAGCCCGAGGGGCCCGAACTCAGCGCTGAGGAGCGGGCTCGGCTGGAAGCCGAGGAAGAAGAGAAGGCCCGGCGCGAAGCGGAGCTTGCCGCGGCCGACGACGTCGATGCGGCGGCGGCCACTCGGGCGCCGGCGCAGATGGAGTCGGGCGCGCGATTCCTCGCCACCGGCAAACGCAAGAGCGCGATCGCCCGCGTCACCCTGACGCCCGGCGACGGCAAGATCGAGATCAACAAGCGCAGCCTCGAGGAGTTCTTCCCGCGGCCCCTGCACCAGACGATGGTCAAGCAGCCGCTCGCGGTCTCCGGCTACGAAGGCAACGTCGACGTCCGCGTCCGCGTTCACGGCGGCGGCATCGGCGGCCAGGCCGGGGCGGTCCGCCACGGCGTCGCCCGGGCGCTGACCGAGATCGACGCCGAGCTGCGCGGCGACCTCAAGCGCCGCGGCTTCCTCACCCGCGACGCTCGCGTCAAGGAGCGCCGCAAGGCGGGCCTGAAGAAGGCGCGCAAGCGGCCCCAGTTCAGCAAGCGCTGACGAGGGCGGGGTGACGACCGCGCGCAAGCTCTTCGGAACCGACGGGGTCCGAGGAGAGGCTGGCACCTTCCTCACCGCCGAGCTGGCCACTTCGCTCGGCCGGGCGACGACGGCCTCGCTGGAGGCCGAGCGGCCGCAGGTCCTGATCGTCCGCGACACCCGCGAGTCGGGGCCGATGCTGGAGGCGGCGCTGGCCGCCGGGATCGCCGCCGCCGGTGGCGACGCGCTGCTCGCCGGCGTCCTCCCGACTCCCGCCGCCGCGATTCTCGTCAAGCGCCTCGGGCTCGACCTCGCCGCCGTCGTCTCCGCCTCCCACAACCCCTTCCACGACAACGGGATCAAGTTCTTCGACGGCCGCGGCGTCAAGCTCGCCGACGAGGTCGAGGCGCGGATCGAGGCGCTGATCGACGCGGCGCCCGCCGCCGAGCGCGCCGGCCGCGTCACCGAGCTGAACGGCGGCCTCGAGGACTACCTGCGCGAGCTCGAGCGCGCCTTCCCGCTGGACCTCGAGGGCCGCCGCGTCGTCCTCGATTGCGCCAACGGCGCCACCTACCGCGCCGCGCCGGCGATTTTCGAGCGCCTCGGCGCCGAGGTCGAGCTGATCGGCGCCGAGCCCGACGGGCGCAACATCAACGCCGGCTGCGGCTCCACCCACGTCGAGGCGCTGGCCGAGCGGGTCGCCGCCTCTGAGGCCGAGATCGGCTTCGCCTTCGACGGCGACGGCGACCGCGTCCTCGCCGTCGACGGCAGCGGCCGCGTCCACGACGGCGACGAGCTGATCGCGCTGGCGGCGCGCGGGATGGCCGCCCGCGGCGAGCTCGAAGGCGGCGTCGTCGTCACCGTGATGAGCAACTACGGCTTCCACCAGGCGATGGAGGAGGCGGGGATCGAGGTCGCCGTCACCCAGGTCGGCGACCGCTACGTGATCGACGAGATGCGGCGGCGCGGCTGGAAGCTCGGCGGCGAGCAGTCCGGGCACATCATCGCCTCCGACTTCGTCGCCACCGGCGACGGCATCGCCGCGGCGCTGACGACGATCCGCGAGCTCGGCGGCGCCAGGCTGGAGGACGCGGTGCCGATGCGGAAGCTGCCCCAGGTCCTCGTCAACGTCAGGGTCGCCAACCGCGAGGCGGTGGGTGACGCCGCCGCGGTCTGGGAGGCGGTCGAGCGCGAGGGCGCCGGGCTGGAGGGACGCGGCCGGGTCCTCCTGCGGCCCTCGGGGACCGAGCCGCTGGTGCGGGTGATGGCCGAGGCGCCCACCGAAGAGGAGGCCGAGGCCGTCTGTGCACGGCTCGCCGACCTCGTCCGCCGCGAGTTGGCCTAGGTACGCCGGCTCCCAGCTACCCTTACTCGCCTTCATGTGCGGCATCGTCGGATACGTGGGCGGCCGGCCCTGCGAGGAGCTGCTGCTCTCGGGGCTGGAAAAGCTCGAATACCGGGGCTACGACTCGGCCGGCCTCTCGGTGCTCGCCGACGGCGAGGTGGAGAGCGTGCACGCGGTCGGCAACCTCGCCAACCTGCGCGCCGCGGTCGACGCCCGGGCCGACAACGGCGCCGGGCCGCTGCCGCCCTCGGCGACCGGGATCGCCCATACCCGGTGGGCGACCCACGGCCGCGTCACCGAGGAGAACGCCCATCCCCACGACGACAGCTCCGGCCGCGTCCACATCGTCCTCAACGGGATCGTCGAGAACCACACCGAGCTGCGCCGCCGCCTGCAGGAGGCCGGCGAGGCCTTCACCTCCGAGACCGACGCCGAGGTCGTCGCCCACCTGATCGCCAGCCACTACGACGGCGACCTCGCCGCCGCGGTGCGGGCGGCCTACGCCGAGCTGCGCGGCCACTACGCCTTCGTCGCCATGCACGCCGACGAGCCGCGGCGCCTGGTCGGCGCCCGCAAGGAGTGCCCGCTGATCGCCGGGGTCGGCGAGGGCGAGTCCTTCCTCGCCTCGGCGATCCCCGCCTTCCTCGCCGACACCCGTACGGCGATGCCGATCGAAAACGGCGAGATCGTCGAAGTCGAAGCCGGCGCGGTCCGGGTCACCGACGCCGAGGGCAACCCGGTCGAGCGCGCCAGCGAAGAGGTCACCTGGGACGCCGAGGCGGCCGAGAAGGGCGGCTACGAGACCTTCATGCTGAAGGAGATCCACGAACAGGCCGACGCCGTCGCCGAGACGATCACCGACCGCCTCCCCGGCAGCGAGGGCGTCGACCTCCACGACGTCGACCTCTCCGACGAGTTCCTGCGCGGGGTGCGGCGGATCGTGATCGTCGCCTGCGGCACCTCCTACCACGCCGGCCTCGTCGGTCGCTACGCGATCGAGGAGTGGGCGCGGGTGCCGGTGGAGATGGACGTCGCCTCCGAGTACCGCTACCGCAACCCGGTGGTCGGCTCCGAGGACCTGGTGATCGGGATCACCCAGTCCGGCGAGACCGCCGACACCCTGGCGGCGATGCGGCTCGCCCGCGAGGCCGGGGCGACGGTGCTGGCGATCACCAACATCATGGGCAGCCAGGCGACCCGCGACGCCGACGCGGTCCTCTACACCCGCGCCGGCCTCGAGATCGGGGTGGCGGCGACCAAGACCTTCGTCGCCCAGGTGGCGACGATGTACCTGCTGGGGCTGCGCCTCGCCGAGCTGCGGGGGACGCTGCCGGCCGAGCGCCTGGCCGAGCTGGTGGCGGCGATGAAGGGGCTGCCCTCGAAGATGGAGGAGACGCTGGCGGGGACCGAGGAGACGGTGCGGGCGATCGCCGCCGCCCACGGCGACCAGGACTTCTTCCTCTACCTCGGCCGCCACATCGGCCTGCCGGTCTGCCTCGAGGGGGCGCTGAAGCTGAAGGAGATCAGCTACATCCCCACCGACGCCTACGCGGCGGGGGAGATGAAGCACGGCCCGATCGCCCTGCTCGACGAGTCGACGCCGGTGATCGCGGTCGCGACCGCGAGCCCGGTGCTGGAGAAGATCCTCTCCAACGTCGAGGAGGTGCGCGCCCGCGGCGCCCAGACGATCGCGGTGGCGACCGCCGGCGACGAGCGGGTCGCCGAGGTGGCCGACGAGACGATCGAGGTCGCCGCCACCGACTGGATCCTGCAGCCGATCGTCGCGATCCTGCCGCTGCAGCTGCTCGCCTACGACATCGCCCGCAACCGCGGCCTCAACGTCGACCAGCCCCGCAACCTGGCCAAGACCGTCACCGTCGAGTGACAATTCGTCCGGTCGGGGCTCCACTCGGCTGAAGTTGTCCAAACGGGCCGCTAGGATGCCCGCCTCCGTGAAGCTCCGTCTCGTCCTTCCAGCGCTCCTCGCGGCCCTCGCCGCCCTCCTCGTCGCCGGCTGCGGCGGTGGCGACGACGACGGCAGCAGCGATCCCGCCTCGGTCGCGCCGCCGAAGACGCCGCTCTACATCGACGTCACGGTGCAGCCGGAAGGCGAAGCGAAGGCGAACATCGACGCCCTGGCCAAGAAGATCGCCGGGGTCGACGACGTCGGCGGCCTGATCGTCGAAGAGCTCGAAAGCTCGGCGGAAGAGGAAGGCGAAGAGGTCGATTTCGAGAAGGAAATAAAGCCCTGGCTCGGCGACAAGGCCGGCTTCGTCTATCCCGAATTCGACGAAGGGGAGTTCGACAGCTTCTGGGTGGCGGTCCAGGTGACCGACGCCGGGGCGGCCGAAAGCTTCATCGAAGAGCACGCCAAATCCGAGGAGGGACCGGCCGAGCAGGACTCCTACGAGGGCGTCGACTTCTGGGTCGAACAGGACGACGGCGACGCCTCCGGCGTCTTCGACGGGCTGCTGGTGCTCGCCGACAGCGAAACCCTCTTCAAGGAAGCGGTCGACGCCTCCAACGGCGAGACGCTGGCCGACGAAAGCGCCTACACGGACGCCGTCGCGGGAGTGCCAGGCGACAGCGTCGCCGACGTCTACGTCGACATCGGCGGGCTGCTCCGCGAAGCCGAAGCCGACGGCGAAGTCGACCAGAGCGCGAAGCAGTTCTTCGAAAGCACCGGCGTCGAGCTGGACGAAGCGACCGCCGTCGCCAGCCTCATCCCCCGCTCCGACCGGATCGAGATCGACATCAGCAGCGACGCGACCGGCGACGAGCCGCCCTCGGGCGACGCCTCGGAGCTGCTCGGCACGCTGCCGAATGGCTCGGTCGGCGCCTTCGCCTCGGCCGAGTTCGGCAAGCGCTTCAGCGAAGGGATCGACCGGGTCGACAGGGAAGGCATCCCCGGCGAGGTGCCGCCCAACCAGCTGAAGAAGACGCTGAAGGAAGCGGGCATCGACCTCGACGAGATCGGCGGCTCGATCGGCGACGCCGGCCTCTTCGTCGAAGGCAATAGCGAGCGCAGTCTCGCCGGCGCCCTCGTCCTGGCCACCGAAGACGCCACCCAGGCGAAGAACACCGTCTCCAACATAGGCCTCTTCGTGCGGGCGGCCGATACGCCCGGCGTCACCGCGATCAGCGAAAACGGCGCCAGCGGCTTCTCCGTCAGCAGCCCCGACCTCGGCAACCAGCCGCTCGTCGTGATCGCCAAGGGCGAGCGGATCGCGATCGGCTACGGCCTGCGCGCCGCGCTGACCGGGATCGACGCCGCCGGCAGGACCCTCGCCGAAGACCGCGTCTACGAGGAAGCCGTCAGCGCCCTCGGCGACACCCCGATCACCGCCTACGTCGACGGCTCGGCGGCCCTGAAGCTCGCCACCGCGCTGGTCTCGCCCGGCGATTCGGACTTCGAAGAGGCCAAGCCCTACCTGGCGAAGATCGACTACCTCGCCCTCGGCTCCGAATCCTCCGGCGACCTCGCCGTCGCCAAGCTGATCGCCGGCATCAAGTAACGCCGAGGGACGCAGTGCGCCAGGGGGAGAGGCCGGATGCCCCTCCGCCGGAGACCGTATGTCCCTCCAGGGATGAGTCCGCGCCATCGGCTTGACCCAAAGCCTCCGTCGGAGGGGCATCCGGCCTCTCCTCTACAGTGCCCCGCAAGTGGGGGCGCTCGCGGTAGAAGATCGTGTGGTTCTTTTCGGACGCTGTGGGTCCAAAAAGGAACCGCGCGATGGGCTTGAAGAGGGGCCAGTGTGCCTTTCAGTTCCGCTGGTGGGCTCTCAAACCCAGTCGTAGAGCCAATGATATTTAGTAAATATCAATGAATCATGGTGTGAACCCGACGGCGGACTAGGGTTGGGTCGATGGAGGCGTGGTTGAAGCCGCTCTATGACGCCGAGGGGATGCGGGCGGTCGATCGGTGGGCGATCGAGCAGCGGGGGGTGCCGTCGCTGCAGCTGATGGAGGCGGCAGGGCTGGCGGTGGCGGAGGCGGTCGCCGGTTTGGCGCCCGACGGTCCCGTGCGGGTGGTCTGCGGCAAGGGCAACAACGGCGGCGACGGCTTCGTCGCCGCGCGTCACCTGGCCGGGATGGGGTTCGAGGTCGAGGCGCTGCTGCTCTGGCCCGGCGAGGAGCTGCGGGGGGACGCGGCCGCCAACTTCGAGCGCTTCGGTGGCGAGCTGCTGGAGGGGGACCCGGCGCAGCGGCTGGACGGCTCGGGGGCCGTGATCGACGCGATCTTCGGCACCGGCTTCGAGGGCGCGCCGCGCGAGCCGGCCGCCGGGGCGATCGAGGCGATCAACCGCTGCGGCGCCCCGGTCGTCGCCTGCGACATCGCCTCCGGGGTCGACGCCTCCAGCGGCGAGGTCGCCGGCGAGGCCGTCGAGGCCGACGTCACCGTCAGCTTCCACGCCGCCAAGCTCGGGCAGCGGGTCGCCCCCGGCAAGTGGCACACCGGCGAGCTGCGCGTCGCCCCGATCGGGATTCCGGCGGGGGCGCCGGGAGAGGCGGCCGGCGGCGAGATCGGCCCGGCGGTGCTCAGCCTGGCGCCGCGCCGCGGCCCGCGTTCGACCAAGTTCAGCTCCGGGCAGGTCGCGGTCGCCGGCGGCTCGCGCGGCCTCACCGGCGCGGTGCGGATGGCCTCGCTGGCGGCGATCCGGGCCGGCGCCGGCTACGCCACGGTGGCGGTGCCGGCCGACCTCGAGGTCATCTTCGAGATCGCCCAGGCGGAGGTGATGTCGGTCGCCTGCCCCGGCGGCGACGGCTGCCTGGTGCCGGCCTCGCAGAAGGCGGTGCTGCGGACCTTCGAGCGCGCCGCCGCCGGGGTCTTCGGTCCCGGGCTGGGACGCGACCCGGGCTCCTTAGAGCTCGCCCGGGAGGTCGTTCCCAAGATCGAGGCGCCGCTGGTGATCGACGCCGACGGCCTCAACGCCTTCGCGGGGCGGCTCGGCGAGCTCGCCGCGCGCGAGGCGCCGACGGTGCTCACCCCGCACGCGGGCGAGCTCGGGCGGCTGCTGGAGCGTGACTCCTCCGAGGTCGACGCCCACCGCCTCGCCTGCGCCCGCGAGGCCGCCGCGGCGGCTGGTGCGATCGTCGTCCTCAAGGGCGACGACACGATCGTCACCGACGGCTCCCGGGTCGCCGTCAACGCCCTCTCGGCGCCGGCGCTCGCCACCGCCGGCAGCGGCGACGTCCTCTCCGGGATGACCGCGGCGCTGCTCGCCCGCGGCCTCGACCCCTTCGCCGCCGCCTGCGCCGCGGTCTTCGCCCACGCCCGCGCCGGTCGCGAGGCGGCCCGGGCGGTGGGAGCGGCGGAGTCGGTGATCGCCGGCGACGTGATCGAGGCGATCCCCCTGGCGCTGCGTCCCGACGGCCCCGTCGAATAACCTCGCCCCCATGAAGACGGCCGGAGAGATCATGGACCGAGACGTCCCCCGCCTCAGCCCCGAGGACGACGCGCGGACCGCCATCGACACGCTCGCCAAGACCGACCTCGGCGCCCTCCCGGTCGTCGAGGGGGAGGCCAAGCTGGTCGGCATCGTCAGCGAGTCGGACCTGATCCTCAGCGAGGAGGAGTCGGACCTCCACCTGCCGCACTACCTCAACATCATGGGCGGGATCGTCTTCGTCGGCTCGATGAAGGGTTTCGAGGAGCGGCTCGAAAAAGCCTTCGCCACCAAGGTCTCGGAGCTGATGACCGCCGACCCGATCGCCGCCCACGACTACGAGTCCGCCGACCGGGTGGCGAAGAAAATCGCCGACAGCCACCACAACCACCTGCCGGTGGTGGACGCCGACGGGCAGCTGGTCGGGATGGTCACCAGGGCCGACGCCCTCGCCGCCCTGGTCGACGATCCGGAGTAGCCCGATGGAGCGGGCGGCCGCCCGGATCGACCACGGCGCCGTCAGCGCCAACTGCGCGCGGCTGAAGGCAGAGCTCGGCGACGCAGAGCTCTGCGCGGTGATCAAGGCCGACGGCTACGGACATGGGGCGGACGGTTGCGCTGCGGCGGCGATCGAGGGCGGCGCCACCCGGCTCGCGGTCGCGACGGCGAGCGAGGCCGTGGAGATCGGCCGCCGGTTCCAGCACGTGCCGCTGCTGACGATGGGGGCGCTGACGGTCGAGGAGGTCGACGCGGTGATCTCGGCCGGCTCGGAACTGGCGGTCTGGCGCGAGGATTTCCGCCGGCTCGTCGCCGACCGGGCGCGCGCTCACGGGCACCGGGCGCGCGTCCACGTCAAGCACGACAGCGGCATGGGCAGGCTCGGCAACCCCGATCCCGGCGAGGTGCTGGCGCTGGCCCGCGCCTGCGCCGAGGACCCCGACCTCGAACTGGCGGGGCTCTGGACCCACTTCGCCACCGCCGACGAACCCGACTCCCCCTACTTCGACGAGCAGCTCGACCGCTTCGAGGCGGTCGTCGAGGCGGTCAAGGCCGATCACCCGGAGGTGCTCGTCCACGCCGCCAACAGCGCGGCGACAATCCGCCACCCCGGAGCCCACTTCGACATGGTCCGCTGCGGCGTCGCGGTCTACGGGCTGGACCCGTTCCAGGGCGACCCGGCCGACAGCGGCCTCGAGCCTT
>DATHFL010000254.1:0-2714 GCA_035318125.1 Solirubrobacterales bacterium
AACGGCGCGGGCGACCTGCCTAGCCGCCGATCCGGATCAGCTTCTTGTTGACGAACTCGTCGGCGCCGTAGCGGCCGAGCTCGCGGCCGAAGCCGGAGCGCTTGAAGCCGCCGAACGGCAGCTCGGGGCTGTCGCCGCCGACCAGGTTGACGTAGACCATGCCCGCTTCGATCCGGTCGGCGACTCGCTCGGCCTGCTCCTTGTCGGTCGTCATCACGTAGGAGCCGAGGCCGAACGGCGTCTGGTTGGCGAGCTCGACCGCCTCGTCCTCAGAGCCGACCCGGTAGACCTGGGCGACGGGGCCGAAGAACTCTTCCTGCGAGGCCTCGTCCCCGGGCTCGATCCCGGTGAGGATCGTCGGTTCGAAGTAGTTGCCTTCGCGCTTGCCGCCGACCAGGACCTCGGCGCCGTTCTCGATCGCCCGCTTGACCTGGTCCTCGAGCCGGTCGGCCGCCGTCTGCGAGGAGAGGGGACCGATTTCCGTGTCCTCGGCGGTCGGGTCGCCGGACTTCGACCCGCTGAGCTTCTCGCGGAACTTCTCGAGGAAATCGTCGTAGAGCTCGTCGACGACGATGAAGCGCTTGGCCGCGTTGCAGGACTGGCCGGTGTTGTCGAGCCGCGCTTCGGCCGCCGCCTCCGCGGCCCCGTCGATGTCCTCGGTGCCGAGCAGGATGAAGGGGTCCGAGCCGCCGAGCTCGAGCACGACCTTCTTCAGGTTGCGGCCGGCAACCTCGGCGACCGCGGCGCCGGCGCGCTCGGAGCCGGTGACCGAGACGCCGCGCACGCGCGGGTCGGCGACCACCCACTCGATCTGCTCGTTGGTCGCGTAGATGTTCTCGTAGGCGCCGTCGGGGAAGCCGGCGTCGTCGAACATCCGCTGCATCGCCTCGGCCGATTCCGGGCACTGCGGCGCGTGCTTGAGCAGGATCGTGTTGCCGATCACCAGATTCGGTCCGGCGAAGCGGGCCACCTGGTAGTAGGGGAAGTTCCAGGGCATGATCCCGAGCAGGACGCCGAAGGGGCTGCGACGGACCACCGCCGTGCCCTCGCCGCCTTGCAGCTCGATCGGCTCGTCGGCCATCAGGTCCTCGGCGTTGTCGGCGTAGAAGCCGTAGATTTCCGCCGCGAAGTCGACCTCCATCAGCGCCTGCTCGATCGGCTTTCCCATCTCGCGGACGATGATCTCGGCCAGCTCCTGGCGGCGCTCGGAGTGGAGCTCGCCGACCTTGCGGATCAGCGCGGCGCGCTCCGCCACGCTGGAGGAACCCGGCCAGGCCCGCGCGGTCTCGTCGGCCCGGTCGATCGCGGCGCGGAGCTCGTCGTCGCCGATCTCCGGGTACTCCTTGACCGTCTCGCCGGTGGCTGGGTTGACTACCGCGTAAGTGCTCATCAGCTTCCCCCGTGGATGCTCGTTTCCAAGTTCGTCCTACCCCTTCAAGGTCCGTTCCAGGCCGAGGGCCTCCTCGACCGCCACGTACTCCATCCCCACTCCCTCCGCCACCGCCGGGTGGGTGACCCTGCCGCCGGCGACGTTGACCCCGAGCCTCAGGCCGGGATCGCGGCGGATCGCCTCGGCGACGCCGTGGTCGGCGAGCGCGAGGACGTAGGGCAGGGTGGCGTTGGTGAGGGCGTGGGTGGAGGTGATCGGAACCGCGCCGGGCATGTTGGCGACGCAGTAGTGGGTGATCCCGTCGACCTCGAAGGTCGGTTCGCGGTGGGTCGTCGGTCGCGAGGTCTCGAAGCAGCCGCCCTGGTCGATCGCGACGTCGACCAGGACCGTGCCGGGCTTCATCAGCTGCAGCTGCTCGCGGCGGACGACGTACGGCGCCCGCGCCCCGTGGACGAGCACGGCGCCGATCACCAGGTCGGCCCAGGGCAGCATCTCCTCGATCGCCAGCCGGGTCGAGTAGACGGTCGAGCAGCGACCGCCGAAGGCGACTTCGAGCTCGCGCAAGCGGTCGATCGAGCGGTCGAAGACGAAGACGTCGGCTTCCATCCCGATCGCGATGAAGGCGGCGTTCATGCCGACGACGCCGCCACCGATCACCATCACGTTGGCCGCCGCCACCCCCGGCACGCCGCCGAGCAGGATGCCGCGCCCGCCCATCGGCTTCTCCAGCATGAAGGCGCCGGCCTGGGCGGCGATCTTCCCCGCCACCTCGCTCATCGGCGCCAGCAGCGGCAGCCGACCATGCGCGTCCTCGACCGTCTCGTAGGCGATCGCGGTGGCCCCGGTGCCGCAGAGGCCGCGGGTCTGCTCGGGGTCGGGCGCCAGGTGCAGGTAGGTGAAGAGGAGCTGCCCCGGCCGCAGCATCTCGATCTCCCCCGGCTGCAGCTCCTTGACGTGGAGGACCATCTCCGCCTCGGCGAAGACCGCGGCGGCGTCGGGGACGACCGTCGCCCCCTGCGCCTGGTAGTCGGCGTCGCCGATCGCGCTCCCCTCCCCGGCACCGGTCTGGATGAGCACTTCGTGGCCGTGCTCGGTCAGTTCGCGCACCCCGGCCGGGGTGACCGCGACCCGGTACTCGTCGGCCTTGATCTCGGTCGGGACGCCGATCTTCACGAGACCAGCTCCCTCGCCCGCAGCGCCAGCCAGAACTCGATCCGGTCGTGGGCCCGGGAGAGGTCGCGCCCGGTCAGCTCTTCGACCTTGCGCATCCGGTAGCGCAGGGTGTGGCGGTGGCAGTAGACCTGGCGGGCGGCTTTCTCCCACT
>DATHFL010000255.1:0-3131 GCA_035318125.1 Solirubrobacterales bacterium
CTCACGCGCCTCGGCCTCCGGCGTCCGCGCGGGGAAGATGCCGCCCCGCATCGCGCCGCGGTCGCGGATGTGGCGGACCAGGGCCCGCGTGTCGATGCCGCTGATCGCGGGGACGCCGCAGTCGCCGAGCCAGTCGAGCCAGCCGCCCTCGGCGGTGGCGACGTCCTCGCGGTTCTTGGCGTCGCGCATGACGACGCCGCGGGCGTGGGCGCATTCCGACTCCATCGCCTGCGCGGAGACGCCGTAGTTGCCGATCAGCGGATAGGTGAAGACGATGATCTGCCCCGCGTAGGAGGGGTCGGTGACCGACTCCTGGTAGCCGGTCATCGCGGTGTTGAAGACGACCTCGCCGGTGACCGGTCCCTCGGCACCGCAGGCGAGCCCGTCGAGGCGGGTGCCGTCCTCGAGCAGCAGGTAGGCCTCGCTCACCGCGACCTCCCAGGCGCTTTTGCAAACCACCGGTTGACAAAGGCGCCAGTCATGCCGCCACCCCGAGGGAGAAGCTACGCAGGCGGAAGGCGACCTGGCCGGCGGCGACGGTGATCAAGACGCGGCCGGTGAGGGTGCGGCCGGCGCACCAGGAGTTGGCGGAGCGGCTCTCGTAGCCGTCCTCGCCGACGGTCCACTCGGCGTTGAGGTCGCAGAGGACGACGTTGGCCTCCGAGCCCGGCGCCAGGCTCGGCCGCGGCAGGTCGAAGGGCTCGGCGCCGCCGGCCATCCGCTCGACCAAGAGGCCGAGGTCGATCGTCCCGGGCAGCACGAGCTCGGTGTGGAGCGCGGCGAAGGCGGTCTCGAGCCCGGTCACCCCCATCGCCGCCTGCTCGAAGGGGACGTCCTTTTCCTCCGGCTGGTGCGGCGCGTGGTCGGTGGCGATGCACTCGACCGTGCCGTCGCGCAGGCCCTCGATCAGCGCCTGGCGGTCGCGCTCTTCGCGCAGCGGCGGGTTCATCTTGAAGCGATGCGGGTCGAGCTCCCGGACCGCCTCGTCGGTGAGGCAGAGGTGGTGCGGGCTGGCCTCGGCGCTGATCCGCACCCCGGCCGCCTTGGCGGCGCGGACGATCTCGACCGACTCCGCGGCGGAGAGGTGCTGGACGTGGATACGGGCCTCCTCGTGGGCGGCGAGGGCGCAATCCCGGGCGACCATCGTCGACTCCGAGACCGAGGGGATGCCGGCGATCCCGAGCGCCGCCGAGACCGGGCCCTCGTGCATGGCGCCGTCGCGGGAGAGGCGCGGGTCCTCCTCGTGGAGGGCGATGTTGCCGCCGCAGAGGCGCTGGTACTGGAGCGCGCGGCGCATCACCCCGGCGTCGGAGATCGGCAGGCCGTCGTCGGAGAAGCCGACCGCGCCGGCCTCGCGCAGCTCGACCATCTCGGTCAGCTCGCTCCCCTCCATGCCGCGGGTGACGGTGGCGAGGAAACCGGCCGGGACCGAGGCGCTCGCCCGTGCCTGCTCGCGCAGGGCCGAGACGTCGGCGGCGGTCGAGACCGGCGGCTGGGTGTTGGCCATCGCCAGGATCCCGCAGTAGCCGCCGGCCGCGGCGGCGCGGGTGCCCGTCTCGACGTCCTCCTTGTGCTCGTGGCCGGGGGTGCGGAGGTGGACGTGGGGGTCGAAGAAGGCGGGGAAGGCGTGCAGGCCCTCGGCCTCGACCACCTCGGCGCCGTCGGCCTCGGCCTCGCCGGGCGCGGCGAGAGCGGCGATCTCGCCGCCGCGGACGACGACGTCGTGGACCGCGTCGATCCCCGCGACCGGGTCGAGCACCGTCGCCCGGCGCAGGACCAGGTGCGCGTCCTCGCCGGGGCGCACGTCGAGGGAGTCGCGCAGGCTCACGCCGAGGTCCCGATCGGGGTCGGGCGGCTGCCCTCGCCTTCGGCGGCGGGGGCCGAGGCGTCGCCGCCGGCGAGCAGCTCGTAGAGGATCGCCATCCGCACGACCAAGCCGGCGGCGACCTGCTCGGCGATCAGCGACTGCGGCGAGTCGATCGCCTCGCCGGAGAGCTCGACGCCGAGGTTGACCGGGCCGGGGTGCATCAGCAGCTGGCGCGGGTTGAGGCGGCGGCTGTCGATCTGGTAGTTCGCCGCGTACTCGCGCAGCGAGGGGACGAAGCTCTCGCTCATCCGCTCCTTCTGCATCCGCAGGGCGTAGACGACCTCGGCCTCCTCGATCCCGTCGAGGGTGTAGGAGACCTTGCAGCCGAGCTCCTCGATCCCGCGGGGGATCAGGGTCGGCGGCCCGCAGACGGTGACCTCGGCCCCCATCCGGGCGAAGGCGATCAGGTTGGAGCGGGCGACGCGGCTGTGGAGGACGTCGCCGACGATCCAGATGCGGACGCCGTCCAGCGCGCCGAGGCGGCGCCGCAGGGTGTAGACGTCGAGCAGCGCCTGGCTCGGGTGCTCGTGCTTGCCGTCGCCGGCGTTGACGACCGCGGCGGTGGTCCAGCCGGCCACCATCTGCGCCGCCCCCGCGTAGGGGTGGCGGATGACGATCGCCGCCGGGTCGTAGGCGGAGAGAGTCGCGATCGTGTCCTTCAGCGACTCGCCCTTCTCGACCGAGGAGCCGGCCGCCTTGACCGAGACGACGTCGGCGGAGAGCCGCTTGGCGGCGAGGTCGAAGGAGCTCGAGGTGCGGGTGCTCGACTCGTAGAAGAGGGAGACGACGGTGCGCCCGCGCAGGGTCGGCACCTTCTTGATGTCGCGGCGGCCGACCTCGGCGAAGCTCTCGGCGCGGTCGAGGATCGCTTCGATCTCCTCGCGCGAGAGCTGCTCGATCGAGAGCAGGTGCTTCATCACGACACCTCCGCTGGGGTCGGCTCGGAGATCGTCACCTCGTCTGTGCCGTCGATCTCCTCGAGGCGGACGTTGACCCGCTCCCCGGCCGCGGTCGGCAGGTTCTTGCCGACGTAGTCGGGACGGATCGGAAGCTCTCGGTGGCCTCGGTCGGCGAGGCAGGCGAGTTGCACGCGCGCCGGGCGGCCGTAGTCGAAAAGCGCCTCGATAGCGGCGCGGATCGTGCGCCCCGTGTAGAGGACGTCGTCGACGAGCACGACCGTCTTGCCCTCGAGCGGAAAGTCGAGCGCAGTCGACCGGACGACCGGCTGCGGATGCCGTGGCGCGTCGCCGCCTCGGACCTGGAC
>DATHFL010000256.1:0-3227 GCA_035318125.1 Solirubrobacterales bacterium
CGCTGACGATCGCTGACGGGGTGCGGTCGCTCGGGCTCCTCTTCGGCCCCACCGCCGAGGGCCACGGAGTCGAGCGCCACAGCCGCCGCATCGCCGTCGCCGCGGTCCAGGTCAGGGGCGTCCCCCAGATCGCCGTCGAGGAGGCGCTGTGGATGGCTGCGGCGACGCTGGAGGCCGCCTGACCTACACTTTTCAGGATGCCCGCTTTGCTGAGAGAAGAGGAGTTCGCCGGGCTCGGGATCGGAGTCGACGAGCGCGACGCCCGCCTGCAGCTGCGCGAGCAGATCGGCCGCCTCGAGGGAGAGCTGGCGAGCCTCTTCGGAGAGGCCTTCGGCCACGCCGAGGTGCCGCACCGGGTCGAGGCCCTCGCCGCCGCGCCGCGGATCCTCGGCCTCGGCGAGCTGGAGGCGCTGCGCGACGGCCTCGCCGACCGCGTCGCCGAGGCCAGGGCGGCGCTGGTCGAGCGGAGCCGGGTCGAGGACGCCAACCGCGAGCTCGTCGAGCGGATGCTCGCCGCCCCCCAGGACTTCAAGTGGGTCCGCGTCTCCCGCGAAGACCTCGGCCTCGTCGGCTGCGGGCACTGGCACTCGCGCCCCCGTCTCGGCCCGATCGGGATGCTGATGGGCTGGTGGCGGGTCAAGGTCTCCTCCGGATGCCCGTTAGCCGGGCGGCTTGCGGCCGTTGAGCGCGAAGGGCAAGCCCGCGAAGCGGGTCTCCGCACCGGACGAGCGACCGCCCGCCCCCTGGGGCGAGGCGCCGCTGGCCGAGCTGGTGATCCTCGCCGGGATCGTCTCGCTGGCGATCGGCGCGATCGGCGGCCACCCGACCGCGATCGGCGTCGGCGTCGCCCTGGCGGGGCTGGGCGGGCTCGAGGTGGCGATCCGCGAGCACTTCGCCGGCTACCGCTCCCACACCACCCTGCTGGCGGGGGCGGCCTTCGTCCTCACCACCGGCCTCGTCTTCTACGTCGGCGACCAGATCCTCGCGGTCGCCCTGGGGATCGGGGCGATCGCCTTCGCGATCGTCTTCTACCTGGCTCGCCGCGCATTCCAGCGGGCTTCCGGTGGCCTCAGCTACCGGATCGGTGGAATGCGCGGCTGAAGCCTGTTTAGACCGAGACCGGTTCGCGGCCGATGGAGCGGGTGGAGAGCTCGCTGGCGAGGAGGCGGCGCTGCCGTTCGGTCAGCGTCCCCAGCTGCTTGTTCTCGTTCAGGGAGAGCGGGATCAGGAACTTTCGGGCCCGGGTGCGGCCCCAGCGGCGCTGGCTGGTCAGGAGCTCGGCGATCGTCATGCTCTCGGTCTCCCACGGGCAGTCGCGAACCACCTCCGCAGCATCCCTGTCCCCTCGCGCAATCGCGCGCTTCAGCTCGGCTCGTGCCAGTCGCACCATGTTGGCCCTCTCCAATGCCCTCATGTGCTGCGGCGCCTCAGCTGAGGTTGCGATGGTCGTTGCGGGTGCCGTTGAGGCAGCTTCCACTGGACTCCTCCCTTCAAGGAATCGAATAACTGGGGTATGTCGCGCCCGGCCAGCGACCAATGCCTCCCATGGCTTGGTCCAACCGGACCCGACTTGTCTTTTCCGAACGTCCCGCCTGGGGTGGTTCGGGCGAGGAGGCCAAGCTATGCGCTCGGGGTACCGGCCGTCAACCCAGCCTGGGCATTTTGGCGTCCGGCCCATTCGCTAAGAGCAACAATTTCGGCGCCTGCCGCTGCTTGTCCGATTCCGGACAAGCCTGAAACTACCCCCGCCGGGGGATGTCAAGAATCTGTAACCCAAAAAATTAAGTGTCCCTAGGTGCGGGGACTAGATGCGGGGGAGGTCCGGGAAGTCCTCGATCACCCGGGCGATCGTGCCGAGGGCGCCGTCGAGGTGCTCGCGCTCGTGGGTCGCCATCAGGCTGGTCCGCAGCAGCGCCCCGCCGGGCGGGACCGCGGGGTGGATGGCGACGTTGGTGTAGACGCCGTTGTCGAAGAGCGCCTTCCAGAGCAGCACCGCCTGCCAGTCGTCGCCGACGATCACAGGCACGACCGGCGTCGTGGCGATGGTCCCGTCGGGCAGGGTGCCCGGCTCGACGACCTTGAGCCCGAGGTGGCGCAGGCCCTCGCGCAGGTACTCGGCGTTGGCGAGCAGCCGCTCGAACAGCTGCGGCCCGTCGGAGCGGATCACCCGCAGGGCGGCGAGCGCGGCGCCGACCGCCGCGGGGACGGCGGAGGCGCTGAAGATGAAGGAGCGCGAGGAAACACGGAGGTACTCGATGACGTCGGCCGGGCCGGCGATGAAGCCGCCGCAGGAGGCGAGGCTCTTGGAGAAGGTCCCCATCCGCAGGTCGACCTCGTCCTCCAGTCCGAAGAGCTCGCAGGCGCCGGCGCCGCGGGCGCCGAGGACGCCGGCCCCGTGGGCCTCGTCGACCATCAGCCGCGCCCCGTAGGCCTGGCAGAGCTCGACGATGCGGGGCAGGTCGCAGACATCTCCCTCCATCGAGAAGACCCCGTCGACGACGACGAGGACGCCGCCGCCGTCCTCCGCCGCCCGCTGCAGCATCTTCTCCAGCTTGTCCATGCGGTTGTGGCGGAAGGGGCGCAGCTTGGCGCCGGAGAGGCGGCAGCCGTCGAGGATCGAGGCGTGGTCGCCGGAGTCGCAGATCACCGTGTCGCCGGGGCCGAGGATGGTGCCGATGCAGCCGAGGTTCGACTGGTAGCCGGTGGTGTAGACGATCGCATCCTCGGTCCGCATCCACTCCGCCAGCTCGCGCTCGAGGTCGAGGTGCAGCGGCGTCGTCCCGTTGAGCAGGCGCGAGCCGGTGACGCCGGTGCCGTAGGTCTCGAGCGCCTCGCGGGCGCCGTCCTTGACCCGCTCGTCGCCGGTCAGGCCGAGGTAGTTGTTGGAGCCGAGCATGATCGTCTCCCGCCCCTCCATCTCGACGACGGGGCCGGCCTGGGAGGTCAACAGGCGGAAGTAGGGGAGGAGGTCGTGCTCCTTGGCGGCTTCGAGCTGCTCCCGGCGGTCGTGGTTGCGCGCCTTCTCGAAGACGTCGACCGGGGCCTTCGCGGTCTCGCTCATTGCCACCAGTGTAGGTTGCGGCCCCCATGGCAAGCGTGTCGATCCGGCCGGTGCGAACGCGACGCGAGCGCAAGCGCTTCGTCAAGGTCCCGTTCAATCTCCACCGCGCCCATCCACAGTGGGTGGCGCCGCTGGTCTTCGAGCGGATGGAGTTCCTCGACGCCGG
>DATHFL010000257.1:0-9999 GCA_035318125.1 Solirubrobacterales bacterium
GCGCAGTTGGTGAAGATCGTGTTCTCGCGGACCGTGGCCATCGCGTTGGGATTGGTGCGCTCGCTGGTCCCGGGCGCCACGCCGAAGAAGCCCGCCTCCGGGTTGATGGCGTAGAGGCGCCCGTCGTCCTTGAACTTCATCCAGGCGATGTCGTCGCCGACCGTCTCGACCTTCCAGCCCTCGAGCGTGGGGATCAGCATGGCCAGGTTGGTCTTGCCGCAGGCCGAGGGGAAGGCGCCGGTCACGTACTTGACCCGCCCGTCGGGGTCGGTCAGTTTGAGGATCAGCATGTGCTCGGCCATCCAGCCCTCGTCGCGGGCCATCGCCGAGGCGATCCGCAGCGCGAAGCACTTCTTGCCGAGCAGGGCGTTGCCGCCGTAGCCCGAGCCGAAGGACCAGATTTCGCGGGTGTCGGGGTAGTGGACGATGTACTTGTTGGCCTCGTTGCAGGGCCAGGAGACGTCCTCGGCGCCCTCGGCGAGCGGCATCCCGACCGAGTGGACGCAGGGGACGAAGTCACCGTCCGCGCCGAGCACGTCGAGCGCCGGTTTGCCCATCCGGGTCATGATCCGCATGTTGGTGGCGACGTAGGCCGAGTCGGTCAGCTGGACGCCGATTTCGGAGATCTCGGAGCCGAGCGGGCCCATCGAGAAGGGAACGACGTACATCGTCCGGCCCTTCATGCTGCCGCTGAAGAGACCGTTGAGGGTCTCGCGCATCTCCGCCGGGTCGCGCCAGTTGTTGGTCGGGCCGGCGTCCTCCTCGCGCTCGGAGCAGATGAAGGTGCGGTCTTCGACCCGGGCGACGTCGCCGGGGTCGGAGAGGGCGAGGTAGCTGTTCGGGCGCTTGGCGTCGGAGAGGCGCTCGAAGGTGCCGGCGTCGATCAGCGCCTGGCAGAGGCGGTCGTACTCCTCGGCCGAGCCGTCGCACCAGCGGACGTCGTCGGGCTGGGTGAGGGAGGCGATTTCGTCGACCCACTCGAGCAGTTTGGAGTTCGTCGTCAACTCAGCTGAAGTAGTGGTCAAGTCGCTCATTCGCCTCTGATTCGCCTCTCTCTAATTCTCGGGTTTGAGGTCGATCATCGAGATGTCGGCCTCCTTGTTGCGGATCTTCAAAGTCGCCACTTCCCGCCTGCCATCGGCAAAAACCACGTCGCAGGTGAAGGTCGTACCGGGGTCGACAGACTGGTCCGCAGGGCACTCGACGGCCTTGATCTTCTCATGAACCGAGTCTTCAAGGCTCGCTTGGACGGTGTCCTGGAGCTTGACCTGATCGACCACCGTGCCGCATCCCGGCAGCGCCGCAAACACCAGCAGCAGCGCAAAAACAGCGAAAAAACGGGAGCCGAGCGGGGATCTCGACCCGGATGAGACGGGAAGCACCGCGGGGAGTAAAGCAGGGCCGCGAGACGACGAGCCATCAGCAGCGGAGCTCCGGCCGGCGGGTCCCGTCGCGAGCTGATGGGGGACGCCTGCGCTGGATGCTCGGCATCCCCCATACTCGCGCCACCCGCCGGAGGAGCCGTGCCAGCAGGACGGGCTTCCCAAGGCGCTGTTGTCAACCAGGGGTTTGCAAAAGCGCCTCGCAGCTGCCGATCCGCCGGCCGGAGCTCTCTCTTCCCGACGAGCTTCCAGGACTGTTGTAGGGTTCCGCGCCGCGATGAGGTTCTACGAGCACGAGGCACGGAAGATCGTCGAGTTGGCGGGGATTCCCGTCACCAAGTACGGCTTCTGCACGACCGCCGATGAGGCCCGCAAGGTCGCCGAGGAAATCGGCGGCCCGGTGGTGATCAAGAGCCAGGTGCTGACCGGCGGGCGGATGAAGGCCGGCGGCGTCAAGTTCGCCGACACGCCCGAGGAGGCCGCCCGGCACGCCGAGGAGATCCTCAAGCTCGAAATCAACGGCCACATGCCGCGCGGCGTCCTCGTCGATCCCAAAGCCGAGGTCAAGCAGGAGTACTACGCGAGCGTCGTCTGGGACGGCACCGCGAAGAAGCCGCTGATGCTGTTCAGCGACATGGGCGGGATCGACATCGAGGAGGTCGCCGAGACCCACCCCGACCACGTCGGCAAAGGCCACGTCTCCAACCTCCTCCCCGTCTCCGACTTCGAGGCCAAGCAGGTCGTCGCCGCGACCGGCGTCACCGGCTCGCAGCTGAACCGCGCGACCCCGGTCCTCGCCCGCCTCGCCCGCCTCTTCCGCGACAACGACATGACCCTGGCCGAGATCAACCCGCTGGCCGAGCTGACCGACGGCAGCTTCGTCGCCCTCGACGCCCACATGGAGATGGAGAACGAGGCGGTCGGCCGGCAGAAGAAGCTGCTGCGCAAGGAGCTCGCGATCGCCGAGGACGACACCCGCGAGACCTACGAGCCCTCCGACTTCGAGAAGAACGTCAGCGCGATCGACGCCGCTGATCACCGAGGCGTGATCCAGGGCAAGGACCACGGCTTCACCGGCAACCTCGGCCTCGTGATCGGCGCCGGCGGCGGCTCGCTGACGCTGACCGACGCGGTCCGCAACCAGGGCGGCAAACCGGCCAACTACTCGGAGATCGGCGGCAACCCGTCGGTCGCCAAGGCCTGCGGCCTCGCCAAGGAGGTACTGGAAAAGGACGGCGTCGAGAAGATCGCGGTGATGATGTCGATCGTCTCCAACACCCGCGTCGACATCGTCGCCCGCGGCGTCATCAAGGCCTGCCTCGAGCTCGGCAAGGACCCCGGCGAGACGATCGCGATCTTCCGCATCCCGGGAGCCTGGGAGGAGGAGGGCTTCAAGATCCTCGAGAAATACGGCGTCGAGGCCTGCGACCGCTCGGTCTCGATGTGGGAGGCCGCCGGGCGCGCCGTCGCCAAGATCCAGGGGGCGCCGGCATGAGCCCCAGGTCAATCCCGGCAAATGCTCCGCTATCGCGTCCGCTTTGCCGGGGAGGTGCCTGCTGACATGTCAATTCTTCTCAACCGCGACACGACTTTCATCGTCCAGGGGATCACCGGCCGCGAGGCGGTCAACCTGACCCGCGAGTGCCTCGACTACGGCTCCAAGGTCGTCGGCGGCGTCACCCCCGGCCGCAAGGGCCGCGAGGTCCACGGCGTCCCGGTCTTCGACACCGTCGCCCAGGCGGTCGAGCACCACGGCGGCCCGATCGACGGCTCCGTCGTCACCGTCCCCCCCGCCTTCACCAAGGACGCCGTCCTCGAGGCGATCGAGAACGGGATCAAGCTGATCGTCGTCGTCACCGAGCGCGTGCCGCGCGGCGACGTCGCCGAGATGGTCGAGCTCGCCGAGATGCGCGGCGCCCGCATCATCGGCCCCAACTGCCTCGGCCTAATCGTCCCCGAGGTCTGCAAGATGGGCGGCATCGGCGGCCCCGCCAAAGACGCCGCCAAGGCCTACGCGCCCGGCCGCGTCGGGGTGATGAGCCGCTCGGGCGGGATGACCACCGAGATCTCCTCCTCGCTGACCGCCGCCGGCCTCGGCGTCTCCACCGCCGTCTCGATCGGCGGCGACGCGATCATCGGCTCCACCTACGCCGAGCTGATGCCCTACTTCGAGGCCGACGAGCAGACCGAGGCGATCGTCATCTACACCGAGCCCGGCGGCCGCATGGAGGCCCAGCTCGCCGAATGGGTCAAGGACAACAACAGCCGCCTGCCCATCGTCGCCTTCATGGCCGGCAAATTCATGGACGACGACGAGATGAAGGGCATGAGCTTCGGTCATGCCGGCACGATCGTCGAGGGCAAAGAGGACACCGCGACCGAGAAGATCGCCCGCCTCGAAGCCGCCGGCATCCGCGTCGTCGAGCGCATCGACGAGATCCCCGACGTCGTCAAGGAGAAGCTGGGAGCGACCGCCTGATGCCCGAGCAGCTGAACAAGGTCTTCATCGACGTCGAGGTCGAGGACTCGATCAAGGGCGACGCCGCCCTCGCCGCCAAGCTCGAGGAAGTCTGCCCCGTCGATATCTTCAAAGACACCGACGGCAGCGTCGAAATCGTCGAGCAGAACCTCGACGAGTGCGTCCTCTGCAAGCTCTGCATCGAAGCCAGCCCCCCGGGCACCGTGCACGTCAAGAAGCTCTACGACGGCACCGAGCTCTCCTAGCTCCAGCCCCGTCTCCCGAATCACGAAGACCCGCCGAAGCGGGCCTTTTCGTGGGGGGCGCTACCCCCGGAACGGCTGATAACCACGAGATTCGCAGCGTACTTTGCTGAGATCGATACGTCAAAGGGGGAGAACTTCGGCTGCTCCAGCCCTTACGGGGACGGAGGATGAAGCGACGAGGCGTCGCGAATGGTTGATAACCACGAGTCCGGAGTAGCCCTTCGGATGGGGTTCGAGTCCCCCGTCCTCCTCACGATTTGCTGATGGGCACGGGATTTCTGGAAGGGCCGCCAAGATCATGCGGCTGATGGGTAGCTCCCATCCGAGCGACCAGCCCGTGCCCTTCAGCTCAATTTGTCGCGACGACACTTCGACGAGGGCATACTGCGCAAGCCGCGCATCGACTCCTATTCGAATTCGAATTCTTCGATTTCCGGTTCTTCGGGTTCGAATTCTTCAGGTTCTTCGAATTCTTCAGGTTCGAATTCTTCGAATTCTTCAGGTTCTTCGAATTCGGGTGATTCTTCGAATTCAGAGGCACCGCCTCCTCCACTCGAAGGCGGTGGGGCCGGGCAAGTGCAGGAGTCCGAGGAGCTCTTTTCCGCTGCTGGCAGCGCGCTTCCCCCCGAGCCGGCTTCCCCGGCCCCCGGTTCGCCGGCAGCCCCAGCCCCCGCTCGGCCAGAGTGCTTGCCTTCCTGCGACCCCTTCTTCTCCTTGGGCGAACTGCCGAGGGACTTGTTGTTCCCGAGTGCGACCGGAGGGTAGTGCTTCGTTCCGATGTCGCTGGGGACCATCAGCAGCATCGAGATGCCAGCAGCCATCGCCAGCAGGGAGAGCACGAGCACCGACCGCCTCGGGGGCTTCTCAGCCGGCCCTCCCACCGTGAACCCCTGCTCTTCGAGCAGGTTCACGGCAGCCTCTCGATCGGGATCGATCTCCGCTCGATCTCCCCCTGCCTGCCGCCTGTTGATCTCGCGGTAGGCAAGAGCTGTCCCCACCACCAGCAGCAGCAGCCCCGCCGCCAGCAGTCCCGCCCCCACATGACCAACCTCTTTGTCCGGTAGGGGCCCGGAGATCCAAGAGATGAAGTCACTGAAGTGTCCCCAGGTGTCCGGCGCGGAGAAGACCCTTTCCACAACCGTGGTCACAGCGATGGCCACGCTGAGCAGGAAGAGGATCGTAAGCCAGGGGGAGCTTCGCTTCTTCATCTTCAAGATCGTACGCGCAGGTTCTCCCTAGGAATCGCTCAGTTCAGTGAGCTACATCACATTACGCCAGTATAAATTTATAGTGCGGTAACGTTTACATCGATGGATGCATCGGTTCGCACTCGGCTCTCGCGGGACGACCGCATGGAGCAGACGCTGGAGGCGGCGCACTTGCTGTTTGCCGAGCGTGGCTACGCGGCGGTGACGATGGACGAGATCGCCGCCGCGGTCGGCGTGACCAAGCCGCTGCTCTACAACTACTTCGGGAACAAGGAGCGGCTCTACATCGCCTGCATGGAGCGGGCGGGCGAAGCGCTGATCGCGACGATCGCCGAGGCCGTCCGCGAGACCGCCAACCCCGGCGACGCGCTGGGCGCCGGCGTCCGCGCCTTCTTCTCCTTCCTCGACACCGACCGCTCCGCCTGGGCGGTGCTCTTCGACGAGACCCTCCCCCAGGCCGGCGAGGTCTTCGAGCGGGTCGCCGCCTACCGCGGCCAGATCCTCGACCTCGTCTCCGCCTCGCTGCTGGCGCAGCTGCCGATGCGGCGCCGCGAAGCGGCGAAGACCGAAGTCGAAGCCCTCTCCACCGCCCTGCTCGGCGCCGCCGAGGCGCTCGCCCGCTGGTGGCTGCGGACCGAGGCGATCAGCGCCGAGGACGCGGCCGAGCTCCTCGTCTCCACCGTCGAGCCCGGCCTGCGCGAACGCTCGGCCCCCACCCCCACTTCCAATTCCCCCCAAGGAGGAAACAACCCCCGATGAACACCCAGACCCGCAAAGTCGCCGTCGTCGGCGGCAACCGGATCCCCTTCGCGCGTTCCAACAGCGTCTACTCGCACGCCAGCAACCAGGACATGCTGACCGCCGCTCTCGACGGCCTGATCGACCGCTACGGCCTCCAGGGCGAGACGATCGGCGAGGTCGCCGGCGGCGCCGTCCTCAAGCACTCGCGCGACCGCGACCTCACCCGCGAGAGCGTGCTCGGCACCCGCCTCGCGGCGGAGACCCCCGGCTACGACGTCCAGCAGGCCTGCGGCACCGGCCTCGAGACGACGATCCTCGTCGCCAACAAGATCGCCCTCGGGCAGATCGACTCCGGCATCGCCTGCGGCGCCGACACCACCTCCGACGCCCCGATCGCCCTCAACGAGGGCCTGCGCGAGACCCTGCTGGAGGCCAACCGCGAGCGCTCGACGATGGGCAAACTGAAGACGCTGACGAAGGTCCGCCCCGGCCACATCGTCCCCCAGATCCCCCGCAACGAGGAGCCGCGCACCGGCCTCTCGATGGGCGAGCACTGCGCGATCATGGCGACCGAATGGGAGATTGACCGCTCCGAGCAGGACGAGCTCGCGGTCGAAAGCCACAAGAACCTCGCCGCCGCCTACGACCGCGGCTTCTTCGACGACCTGATGACCCCCTACATCGGGCTCGACCGCGACCAGAACCTGCGCCCTGACTCCAACCTCGAGAAGCTGGCGAAGCTGAAACCGGTCTTCGGCGGCCCCGAGGGGACGATGACCGCGGCCAACTCGACGCCGCTTTCCGACGGCGCCTCGGCGGTGCTGCTCGCCTCCGAGGAGTGGGCGAAGGAACACGGCCTGCCGGTCCTCGCCTACATCACCGAGGCGCAGACCGCCGCCGTCGACCACGTCCACAAGCGCGAAGGCCTGCTGATGGCGCCGGCCTACGCGATGCCGCGGATGCTCGACCGCGCCGGCCTCGCCCTGCAGGACTTCGACTACTACGAGATCCACGAGGCCTTCGCCGCCCAGGTCCTCTGCACGCTGAAGGCCTGGGAGGACAAGGACTTCTGCTCCGAGAAGCTCGGGCGCGAGAAACCGCTCGGCAAGATCGACCGCAAGAAGCTCAACGTCAACGGCGGCTCGCTGGCGGCCGCCCACCCGTTCGCCGCGACCGGCGGCCGGATCGTCGCCAGCCTCGCCAAGCAACTGCACGAAGACGGCAAGGGCCGCGGCGTGATCAGCATCTGCGCCGCCGGCGGCCAGGGTGTCGTCGCGATCCTCGAGGCCCCGGGAGGTGCCAACTAACCATGGCTGACCGCTACTCACAGGTTGTCAACGCGCCGGTCGTCGGCACGATCGCCAAGCAGCTCGGGCTGCCGCAGCCGGTCGCGCTCGACCGCTACCAGCCCGGCCAGCCGGTGGTCGCCGGCCCGGTCCTCTCCGACGCGGCCCCGAACGGTCGCCTCGGCAAGGCGATCGCCGCCGTCCTCGACAGCGTCAAGGCCGAACGGGCCGGCGCCGAGGGCAAGGCGAAGGCGCTGGTCTTCGACGCGACCGGGATCGCCGACTCGACCGAGCTGGTCGAGCTGCAGCGCTTCTTCTACCCCGCCGTCGCCCGCCTGCAGCGCAGCGGCCGCGCGATCGTCCTCGGCACGCCGCCGGCGGAGGCCGGCTCGGTCGAGGCCCACATCGCCCAGCGGGCGCTGGAGGGCTTCACCCGCTCGCTCGGCAAGGAGATCGGCGGCCGGGGCTCGACCGCGCAGCTGGTCTACGTCGAGCCGGGCGCCGAGGGGGAGCTGGAGTCGACGCTGCGCTTCCTCCTCTCGCCGAAATCGGCCTACGTCTCCGGCCAGGTGATCCGGGTCGGCAAGGGCGTCGCCTCGCGGGCGGAGCTCGATTGGGAGCGCCCGCTTGAGGGCAAGGTGGCGCTGGTCACCGGCGCCTCGCGCGGGATCGGCGCCGCGATCGCCAACACCCTCGCCCGCGACGGCGCCGAAGTCGTCGGCCTCGACATCCCGCCGATGGCGGCCGACCTCAAGGCGGTCACCGAGGCGATCGGCGGCCGCTCGATCGAGCTCGACATCACCGCCGAGGACGCGCCGGAGAAGATCGCCGCCGAGCTCTCCGACGGGGTCGACGTCGTCGTCCACAACGCCGGCGTCACCAAAGACCGGACGATCGCGAAGATGCCGGAAGAGCGCTGGTCGCAGCTGATGGAGATCAACCTCTCCAGCGAGGAGCGGATCAACGAGGCGCTGCTGGCGAAGAAACTGCTGCGGCCGAACGGGCGCATCATCGGGGTCTCCTCGATGGCGGGGATCGCCGGCAACAACGGCCAGACCAACTACGCCGCCTCCAAGGCCGGCGTGATCGGGATGGTCGAAGCGATGGCGCCGGAGCTGGCGCAGCGCAAAGCGACGATCAACGCGGTCGCGCCGGGCTTCATCGAGACCCAGATGACGGCGGCGATGCCGATCGGCCCGCGCGAAGCCGGCCGCCGGCTCTCCAGCCTCTCGCAGGGCGGCCTGCCGGTCGACGTCGCCGAGACGATCGCCTGGTTCGCCAGCCCTGCCTCGACCGGCGTCAACGGCAACGTCGTCCGCGTCTGCGGCCAGAGCCTGCTGGGGGCCTGATGACCAGGACCCTCGACAGCTCCCCCAGCATCCTGCCGCTCTACGCGAAGGCGGCCCTGCCGATGGTCCCCGGGGCCTCGCTGCTGCCCTTCGTCCCCGGCGGGGGCGGCGAGATCCCCGCGGACCTCGACCTCGAGCTGGCCGGCGTCGCCGCCGACCCGGCCGAGGTCGCCGCCTACGCCAA
This sequence comes from Solirubrobacterales bacterium, assembly GCA_035318125.1. Taxonomy (GTDB): domain Bacteria; phylum Actinomycetota; class Thermoleophilia; order Solirubrobacterales; family 70-9; genus VAYN01. Next base: position 8,875 of record DATHFL010000257.1, read on the forward strand.
GATCTGCGGCTTCGCCCTGCGCGACCAGCTGCCGCCGACCTACCCGCACATGCTCGCCTTCCCGCTGCACATGGCGGTGATGAGCGACGGCCGCTTCCCCTTCGGCGCGGTCGGCCTCGTCCACGTCGAGAACTCGATCGCCCAGCACCGCCCGATCGCCCTCGACGAGGAGATGACGATCCGCGTCCGCCCGACCCAGCTGCAGCCGCACCCGAAAGGGAAGACCTTCTCGCTGGAGACCGAGGTCCTGGCCGGCGGCGAGGTCGTCTGGGAGAGCGTCAGCACGATGCTGCGCCGCGGCAAGCCCGACGGCGAGGCCGCCAAGGCCGAGAAGGACTTCGGCTCGCTCCCCGAGGACGCCCCCGCGAGCGCCGAATGGACGCTCGGCGGCGATCTCGGCCGCCGCTACGGCGGCGTCTCCGGCGACCGCAACCCGATCCACATGCACTCGCTGACCGCGAAGCCGCTCGGCTTCCCGGCGGCGATCGCGCACGGGATGTGGACGAAGGCGCGGGCCCTGGCCCAGCTGGAGGGCCGCCTGCCCGACAGCTTCGAGGCCGACGTCCGCTTCCGCAAGCCGATCCTGCTGCCGGCGCGCGTCGAGTTCGCCAGCCAGGAAGCGGGTGAGGAGATTCTTTTCGCAGTCCGTGACGCCAAGAAGGGCACGCCTCACCTCGACGGCCGCGTCCGGCCGCTCGGGTCGAAACCGAAATCGAAGACCGCCAAAACCGGAAGGAAAAAGACGAAGTGACGACCACCACCGAGAACAAGGGGATGGCGGAGCGCGGGATGGGCTTCGGCCTGCGAGCGCTCAACCGCCTCGCCGGCTCCGACCTGCTGGACCGCATCCGCATCCGCAAGCAGGTCGAGAGGGCCCTCTTCCAGGGCACCAAGGGCGGCTTCCGCACCGCCACCGCCGCCGGCCGCTCCTTCAAGGCCGCGCAGACGCTGGGCAAACCGGCCCGCCAGAAGAAGGGCAAGTCCAAAGGCCTCTTCGACCTCACGCCCGACGACGAGCAGCAGATGTTCCAGGAGGCGGGCCGCGCCTTCGCCGCGGACCAGATCCGCCCGGCGGCGCTGGAGGCTGACGAGAAGCGCGAGACCCCGAAGGAGATCCTCGACCAG
>DATHFL010000258.1:0-7077 GCA_035318125.1 Solirubrobacterales bacterium
GAGTTTCAGATCTCCCGACGCCGGCGAAGACGACGAGTCCGAGCCGCCACAACCGCCGAGCGCCAGCAACGCCGCCAGCAAAAGCAGCGCAGCCCACGCCTTCCTTGACTTCAGACCTACCGCCATACCTGGGTCCTCCCTAATCGAGTAATAGAGATTTGTCCTGCATCTTCGCGGAATTTGCCGCGATCGGTACGTCGAGCTCTTCGAGAAGGGGTTGCAGCACCCGGTTGGCGAGCAGGCCGAGGCTGCCGAGGTTGGCGAAGCCGGGCCCCTGACGCAGGCCGCCGAGGCCGGGGATGTGCAGGCGCGGCCGCACTCCCTCCAGCTCCAGCGCCCGGCCGATCGGCACCTCGGCCTGCGGCGGGCCGTCCCAAAGCGGGCCGCACTGTTCTTCGACCTCGTCGCGGACGGCGTCCGGGAAGAGGCCGCGCAGCTGCCGCAGCAGGTCGAAGCCGGTGCAGTTGATGACGAAGTCGTAGCGCTCGGTCTGCATCCCCGCGGAGGGGCTGTCGAATTCGAGCAGGGCGGCGTCGCCGTCCTCGCTGAGCGAGACGTGGATGGCGCGGCCGGTGATGAAGGAGAGGTGGTCGTCGTCGCTGATCCGGGCGAGCACGGTCTGGTCGAAGACGCCGCGGTCGCAGTGCTTGACGAAGTCGCGCCGGGTCTCGATGTCGAGGTGTTCCCAGGCGACGTTGTCGGGATCGGCGAAGACCCGGTTCTCGAGGAAGCTCTCGCCGCGGCTCAGCGGCAGGGTCGGCGTGTAGACGGTCAGCCGCGCCTCGGGCCGCAGATCGCGGAGGAAGACGAGGGCGCTGAGGGCGCTCTCGCCGCCACCGACGATCGCGATCTCGACCTCCTCCCCCTCCGGCACGCGGGCGAATTCCTCGCGGCGGCTATCGCAGTGGAAGACCCGCGCCTCAACCTCGGGGTCGTGGGGGAAGTGGCGGTGGACGCCGGGGCCGGTGAGGACGAGGACCCCGCCGGTGTGCCGCTCGGGGTCCTCGGGGCGCCCGCGCTCGGCGACCTCGACCTGCCAGCGATCGTGCCCCTCGGCGAGCGTCACCTCGGTCACCCGGCCGTCATAGACGCTGACCCCCTCGGTCGCCTGCTCCAGCACCCAGGCGAGGTACTCGCCGTAGTCGCGGTGCAGGACCGAGGGCGAGCCGGCGTTGACCCAGGCGGCGTATTCGTGGCGTTCCATCGCGAAGCGCTGCCAGGTGAACGGCAGCAGCGCCGCGTCGATCTCGTCGCCGAGGGCGCCGAAGAGGCGCGAGCTCTGGTACGGGAAGCCGACGTCCTTGATCGGCGGGATCGCCAGCGGCTCCTCGCCCGAGGTCATCCCGTTGCGCCCCTTCCAGGAGGCGGCGGGCTCGGTTTTCTCGATCACCGTCATCGAGATCTCGCCGAGCCCGAGCGTGTTGATCGTGTGGACCTTGGCGGCGAGCGCCGCGGCCTTGGCGCCGGCGCCGACGATGAGGATGTCGCTGTCGCTCATGGCTGCCTCCTCAGACCGGCGCCAGGGCCGGCGACCCGGCCTCCTCGGGTTCTCTCGGTTCGGCGATCACCAGGCCCTTCTGGTCGGGGGCGAAGGAGATCGCGCTTTTGCGCGCCCGCTCGGCGCTCGACTCGACCGCCCGCAGCTCGGTCGTCTCGAGGACGATCCGCAGCACGCGTTTCATCTCCATTTCCGCGTAGCTGGCGGCGAGGCAGCGGCGGACGCCGCCGCCGAAGGGAATCCAGGTGTAGGTCCCGGGCTGTTTGCCGACGAAGCGCTCGGGCAGGAAGCGGCGCGGTTCGGGGTACCAGCGCTCGTCGCGGTGGATCAGGTGGATGCAGGGCGCGACGATCGTCCCGGCCGGCAGGTCGTGGCCGCCGAGCCGCATCGGCTCCAGCAGCGTCCGCACCACCACCGGCACCGGCGGGCGCAGCCGCAGCGTCTCCTTGACGACCGCGTCGAGGTAGGTGCCGTCGCCGGCGACGATGTCGTCGCGCAGCTGCTCCAGTTTGTCGGGGTTGCGCAGCAGCCGCTCGAAGGTCCAGGCGAGGGTGCTCGAGGTCGGGCCGTCGGAGAGCAGCGTCACCAGTTCGTCGCGCAGGTCCTGGTCGCTCATCGGCGTGCCGTCCTCGTACTCGGCGCGGACCAGCATCGAGACGACCCCGGGGGCGCCGCCCTCCGGTTCGGCCTTGCGCCGCCGCACCTCGTCCATCACCGCCTCCTCGACCGCGCCCATCGCCTCGCGGTAGCCGCGGCTGCGGGTCACCCAGCCGGGGCCGAAGGCGGCGAGCATCGCCAGGTTGCGCGGTTCGTTCATCCAGGTCGTCAGCGACTGCAGCCGCTCCCGCAGGGGCTGCAGGCGCGGGCTCTGCGAGTCGGGGCCGAAGACCGCGCGCATCACCACGTCGAGGGTGACGTCCTGCATCCGCGGCCAGAGGACGAACGGCTCGCCGACCGGCCAGGAGGCGACGTTCTGCCGCGCCACCTTGGCCATCATCTCGGCGTCGGCCTGGACCGCCTGGCCGTGGAAGGAGGGCAGCATCAGCTTGCGCCGGGTCATGTGCACCGGTTCTTCCAGAAGCATCACCGAGCGCGGGCCGAGCAGCGGCCCGAGCAGCGGGTTGGCGGTGGCGACCCCGACCGCCTGCCCGGCGGTGAAGACCTTTTTCACGTCGTCGGGGTCGGAGAGGATCACCCAGTCTCCGTAGTGGCGGATCCGCAGGGTGAAGGCGTCGCCGTAGCGGCGGTGGCAGCGTTCGAGCCAGGGCAGCGGCCGCTGCGTCCAGCCGACCGCCTGCAGGGCGCGCGGCATCCGGGGCCCGGGCGGCAGGCTCATGCCGCGTCCTTCCCGCTGCGGGCGGCGAGCTCGTCCATCAGCTCGTCCTCGAGCTTGCAGGTCGTCGCGATCAGCAGGTCGAAGAGGTCGGAGCAGAACTCCTCGGGCAGGTCGTGTTCGGCGCCGCGGGCGAGGTAGCGCTCGCGGACCGCTTTGACCCGCTGGGGCTGCATCATCGGAATCTCGTGCTCGCTCTTGTAAACGGCGACTTCGCGGCAGATCTGCAGGCGCTCGCCGAGCAGGGTCGCGATCTGGTCGTCGATCTGGTCGAGGCGGTTGCGGAACGGCTCCAGCCCGTTGGCGCTCATCGTCCGTTCACCCCCAGGAGGCCGGTGGCGAAGGCGTGGCTGCAGGCGGCGAGGTCGTCGAGGGCGTAGCCGCCCTCCTGGATCACGCAGATCGGCAGACCCGATTCGGCGAGCAGGCGGCCGACCGCGGCGAAGATCTCCGGCTGGAAGCTCCAGCCGCCGTGGGGGTCACCGGCGACCGTGTCGAAGCCGAGCGAGACGACCAGCGCGTGGGCGATCTCGGAGAGGTCGTGGACCGAGGCCTCCACCTCTTCCAGGTAGGTGTCTTCGTCGGGGCTGCCGGCGAAGGAGACCGCGCGTTCGCCCTCGACCCGCGGCAGCCGCGTCCCCGGCGGCAGGTTCGTGACCGGCGCCGCGTGCAGCGAGTGCAGGGTCGCGTAGGGGGCCATCCGCTCGACCAGGGCCGAGGTCCCGTTCGGGTAGTGGAGGTCGAGGTCGACGATGCCGACCGGCCTCATGCCGCCGTCGCAGAGCCGCCGCGCCGCCGCGGCGGCGTTGTTGAGGTAGCAGTAGCCGGCGTGGAAGGCGGGGCCGGCGTGGTGGCCGGGCGGGCGGCAGACGGCATAGGTGAAGCGGGCGCCTTCGAGCAGCCGCTCGGCGGCGGTGATCGAGGTGCGGATGCCCTCCCGCGCGGCGGCGATCAGGTTGGCGTTGACGGGGATGTCGGGCTCCAGCCCCGGCGGCGCGAAGTCGGGCATGATCACCGGCTCCGGCGAGGAGAGCTCGAACAGCGCTTCCAGGTAGCCGGGGTCGTGGAGCGCCTCCAGCGTCCGTTCGATCTCCTCGTCGGGGGCGTCGGCGGTGACGGGCCGCACGCCGGCGTGGCGGACCAGCCCGGCCCGCAGCTCGACCAGGCGGCGGTTGCCGTCCTGGCCCGGGATGCGGCGGTCGCCTTCCCGCACCCAGAAGGCGTCGTCGCCGCTCCCCTGGCGCTGCTCGACCATCAGCAGCTCACTCATCGAGCAGCCTCCGCATCCGCGGCCCGAGATGCTCGAAGCCGTTGCGCTTGTAGAAGGATTCGGTCGAGGCGATCGCCGCGAAGGTCTCCCGCGGCAGGCCGACCTCAAGTCGGCCGACGCCGCGGCTCCGCGCCTGGGACGCGATCGCCTCGACCAGTTCCGCCCCGACGCCGCGACTGCGCCACTCATCCTCGACCCAGAGGTCTTGGATCGTGGCGAAGACGCCGGGAACGTGGATCGCTCGCTGCCAGGTGGCGCTGAGCACGCCGACGATGCGCCCGTCGGCCTCGGCCACCAGCACCGACCCCCCCTGGGGATCGGCGAGCAGGGCCCGCACCTCGCGCTCGAGGTCGGGACGCTCGGGTCGGCGGCCGCCGAGCTCGGCGAGGAGGCTTTCGACCGCGGTCGCTACCTCCTCGACGTCCTCGGCTCCCGCCTCGCGAACGGTCGTCTCCGTCGCCACCGGTTCGGTCACGCGGCCTCCGCGTGTCGGGCAGCGGACTCCAGTACGACGCTCCAGGCGTCGGGATCGTCGCTGCCGGTGACGGTCCTGGCGATGGCCGCCATCGGCGCCCTCGCCTTGAGGAGGATCTCGTCGAACTCCTCCTCGGGATCGGACTGCATGACGATCGCGCCGCCGGCGCCGATCGTCGTCCGTCCGGGCCGCATCACGATGGTGCGGATGACGATGTTCAAGTCGGTCGAGCCGTCGGCCCCGAAGTAGCCGATCGAGCCGGAGTAGACGCCGCGCGCCTCGGCCTCGAGGTCGTCGATGATCTCCATCGTCCGCTCCTTCGGGGCGCCGGTCATCGAGCCGCCCGGGAAGGTGGCACGGACGCAATCGACCGCGCTGCGCTCCTTGTCGAGGCGGCCGACGATCGTCGAGACCATCTGGTGCACGGTCGCGTAGGGCTCGATCACCATCAGGTGCGGCACCGTCACCGAGTCGACGTCGCAGACGACCCCGAGGTCGTTGCGCAGCAGGTCGACGATCATCAGGTGCTCGGCGTAGGTCTTTTCGTCCTCGGCCAGCTCGTTGCGCCGCCGCTCGTCCTCGGCCGGGTCCTCGACCCGGGAGACCGTGCCCTTGATCGGCCGCGCCATCACCTGGCGTTTGCGGTCGACCGAGATGAAGCGCTCCGGCGAGGAGCTGACGATCGCGTAGTCGCCGAACTTGAGGAAGGCCGAGAAGGGCGAGGGGTTGCTGCGGCGCAGCTGCCGGTAGAGCTCGAACGGCTCCGGGCTGGCGTCGGTCGAGAACTGGTCGGTGAGGCAGACCTCGTAGGACTCGCCGGCCAGCAGTTCGGCCTGCGATTTGGCGATGTCGGCGAGGTAGCGCTCGCGGCCGCGGCCGGACTGGAAGCTGACGTGGCCGCCGGGTTCGCTCGGCGGCGCCAGCGGCCGCTCCGCCGGCGGCTCGGCGATCGCCGCCGCGATCAGCTCCTCGGCGGCGTCGAGCCAGGCCTCCGCCTCGGGGTCCTCGCCGCGGCAGAGGGCGAAGACGTAGGTCACGTCCTTGGTGTGGTCGACGGCGACGACCCGGTTGGCGAGCATCATCATCGCGTCGGGCATGTCGGAGCTGTGGACGTTGGGCGAGCCGCAGTCGGCCTTCAGCTCGTAGCCGAGGTAGCCGACGTAGCCGCCGACGAGGCCGCGCTCGACCCCCTCCGGCGGCTCGACCTCGATCCGCTTCAGCTCGCGGTGCAGGTAGTCGAAGATCGACTTGTGCTCGACCGTCTCGACGCCGCTGCGGTCGACGGCGAGCTCGCCGCTGTCGACGTCGTAGCTGACGAAGCAACGGTCGGCGCCGGCGGTGGTGCCCATGTAGGAGCACTGGGCGAGCCAGGTCGGCGCGTCGGCGCTGTCGTACCAGAAGGAGGGGTCGAAGTCGGCGAAGAGCCGTTCGTAGACGTGCTCGGTCGGCGCCTGTCCGGCCAGTGTCCGCATCCGCACCTCCAGCTCCCCCCGCTCCTCCGCCGCCGCGCTGGGCGAGGGGGCGGGCCGGCCGCTGCGGGGGGCGATCGTCGCGCGGCCGGCGGGGCGGGTCTGCGGGCGGCGGTGCTGCGCCGCCAGGTCGAAGAAGTTCTCGGCGATCTTCAGCCCGTACTCGGTCGAGATCGACTCGGGGTGGAACTGGACGCCCCAGATCGGCCGCTTGGTGTGCTCGACCCCCATCACGACGCCGTCGTCGGCCCAGGCGACCACGTGCCCTTCGGGGCCGGGCGGACTGGTGATCGCGAGCGAGTGGTAGCGGACCACCGAGAAGCCCTGCGGCACGTCCTTGAAGAGGCCCTTGCCTTCGTGCATGACCCGGCTGAGGCGGCCGTGCATCGCCATCGGCGCCCGGTTGACGGTGCCCTCGAGCAGGTTGCCGATTCCCTGGTGGCCGAGGCAGATCCCGAAGACCGGGACTTCGCTGTAGCGGAGGATGTCGCGGCAGACGCCGAAGTCGTGCCAGCGCGACGGGTGGCCCGGCCCCGGCGAGAGCACGATCGCGTCGAAGTCCATCCGTGTCAGCACCCGCCAGCTGACGGCGTCGTTGTTGACGACCATCGGCTCCTCGCCCGAGGCCGCGGCCAGCAGGTGGAAGACGTTGTAGGTGTAGGAATCGTGGTTGTCGACCAAAAGCGTTTTCACATCAGGCTCCCTCTAGTCCAAGGCCGCGCAGGCCCTGCTCGAGCACCGGCTGCACGACCGCCTCGACCTCCGGTGCCCGCTCGTCTTCTCGGTACCAGCGCGCGAAATGGGAGAGGTACTTGGAGAGCGGCGCGACGTCGAACTCGTCGACGGCGCTCCGCAGGTGCACCCGGTAGTGCTCCGACTGGACCACGGCGAAGCGGTAGTCCGGGTCCTCGGCCGGACGCTCGCCCTGGATCTCGGTGGAGGCGTGGTGGGCCTGCGCGCGCGCCAGGTCCCAGCCGAGGCTCCCTTTTCCCTCCCGCAGCAGCTTCTCCTTGCCGAACTTGACCTGCTTGG
>DATHFL010000259.1:0-9869 GCA_035318125.1 Solirubrobacterales bacterium
GAAAGCCGGCTCGGTCACGACCAAGTTCGTGGTCGTGCTGCTCCTGCTGGCCACGGCGGCGGTCGCGGGGCTGATCACGATCGGCGGCTGGTCGCTTTTGAAGGGCGGCGGCGGGATGGGGATCGTCTGCGCGATCTACGCGATCCTCTACGCCTTCTTCGCCTTCCTGGTCGCCCGCTGGAACCGCGGCATCCTGCCGGTGGCGGCGGCGCTCTCGATGATCCTGGCGATCTTCTGCGCGGTCGGCGCCGAAAGCTGGTTCAACCGCGACCGCGCCGGCTTCGACGAGGCGCTCCTCCCCTCCGACCTGATCGGCCTCCTGGTGATCCTCCTCGGCCTCCTCCAGATCGCCCTCATCGCCGCGACGCTCTACGCCTTCAACCAGGAGTGGCACGTCGAGGAGGAGCGGCCGATCGGTTCCGGCGAGGACTACGGCGCCGGCGCCTCGGGTCAACCGCAGCCTGCCTAAATGCCGGAGGAGGGATTCGAACCCTCAAGCCCTCGCGGGCAATCGATTTTGAGTCGATCGCGTATGCCAGTTCCGCCACTCCGGCCCCTCCGGAACGATAGAGGCGCGCGGCGGTGAGCGACTCCACCGGGGAGCTGCTCTGGGAACCGTCCGCCGAGCTGGTGGAGCGCTCGCGGCTGACCGAGTTCATGCGCTGGCTGGAGGCCGAGCGCGGCCTCTCCTTCGCCGGCTACGGCGAGCTCTGGCAGTGGTCGGTCGACGACCTCGACGGCTTCTGGTCGGCGATCTGGGAGTTCTTCGACGTGCAGGCCGACGGCGACCCCGCGACCGTCCTCGCCTCGCGGGAGATGCCCGGCGCCCGCTGGTTCCCCGGCACGGCGCTGAACTACGCCGAGCACGTGTTCGCCGGCAAGGACGACGCGGAGGTGGCGATCCTCCACGCCTCCGAGCTGCGCGAGCTCGGCGAGCTGCGCTGGGGCGAGCTGCGCCGGCAGGTCGCGGCGACGGCGGAGGGGCTGCGCCAGCTCGGGGTCGAGCGCGGCGACCGCGTCGTCGCCTACGCGCCGAACATTCCCGAGGCGATCGTCGCCTTCCTCGCCGCTGCCTCGATCGGCGCGGTCTGGTCGAGCTGCTCGCCCGATTTCGGCCCCGCCAGCGTCGTCGACCGCTTCGCCCAGATCGAGCCCAAGGTCCTCTTCGCCGTCGACGGCTACCGCTACGGCTGCAAGGACTTCGACCGCCGCGACGTCCTCGCCCGGCTGCAGGAGGCGATGCCGAGCCTCGAGCGCACGGTCGTCGTCCCCTATCTCGATCCGAACCCCGACCTCGCGCCGCTGCGCGACGCGATGCGCTGGGACGAGCTGCAGGAGCTCGGCACCGGCACCGAGCTGCGCTTCGAGCGCGTCCCCTTCGACCACCCGCTCTGGGTCCTCTACTCCTCCGGCACCACCGGGCTGCCGAAGGCGATCGTCCAGGGCCAGGGCGGGATCCTGCTCGAGCACCTGAAGAAGCTCAACCTCCACGTCGACGCCCACCCCGGCGACCGCCTCTTCTGGTTCACGACGACCGGCTGGATGATGTGGAACTTCATCGTCTCCGGGCTGCTCACCAAAGCGGCGATCGTCCTCTATGACGGCAACCCCGGCCATCCCGACATGGAGGTGCTCTGGGACCTCGCCGAGCGCGCCGGGATCACCATGTTCGGGACCAGCGCCGCCTACATCGGCGCCTGCATGAAGGCCGGGGTCGAGCCCGGCGCCGGCCGCGACCTCAGCGCCCTGAAGGCGGTCGGCTCGACCGGCTCCCCCCTCTCCCCCGAGGGCTTCGACTGGATCTACGAGCACCTCGGCGCCGACACCTGGCTCTTCTCGACCAGCGGCGGCACCGACCTCTGCACCGCCTTCGTCGGCGGCGTCGCGACGCTGCCCGTCTACCGCGGCGAGCTGCAGGCGCGGGCGCTGGGCGCGGCGGTCGAGGCGTGGGACGAAGACGGCAGGCCGGTGGTCGGGGAGGTCGGCGAGCTGGTCGTCACCGAGCCGATGCCCTCGATGCCGCTCTACCTGTGGGGTGATGAGGACGGCAGCCGCTACCGCGAGAGCTACTTCGAGATGTTCCCCGGCATCTGGCGCCACGGCGACTGGCTCGAACTGACCCGCCGCGGTACGGCAGTCATCTACGGCCGCTCCGACTCGACGATCAACCGCGGCGGCATCCGCATGGGCACGAGCGAGATCTACCGCGCCGTGCTCGGCATCGAGGAGATCGTCGACGCGCTGGTGGTCGACGTGCCGCGGCCCGGAACCGACGGCTGGATGCCGCTCTTCGTCGTCCTCCGCGAGGGGGCCGAGCTGGACGAGGAGCTGCCACGGGAGATCGCCCGGCGGGTGCGCGAGCGGTGCTCGCCCCGTCACGTCCCCGACGAGGTCTTCCAGATCGACGAGGTCCCGCGCACGCTCAGCGGCAAGGTCCTGGAGGTGCCGGTGAAGCGGATCCTGATGGGGACGCCGCCGGAGAAGGCCGCCAGCCGCGACTCGCTCGCCAACCCGGGCTCGCTCGACTACTTCGTCGCGATGGCGAAGCGGCTCGCGGTCTGAGCGAGGATCCGCACGACGTACTCGGGTTCGTAGCGCACCTGCTCGTGCGTGAAGCGGAGCTGGGTGAGACCGGCGGCGGTGTGCGCCTGGTCGCGCAGCCGGTCCCGCGCCTGCTCGGCCGGCGTGCGGTGATAGCGGAGACCGTCGGTCTCGACCACGAGCCCGAGCTCCGGCCAGAAGAAATCGACTTCGAACTCGTTGACCCACTGGCCGGTCAGCGGGACGGGCAGTCCGGCCTTGCGCGCAAGCGGGAGGAAGCGCCGTTCGAGCTCCTCCTTGGTGAGGCGAAAGGTGCGGCGGTCGAGGATGTGACGGAGGCGGGCGACGCCGGGCTCGCCCGAGCGGGCGTCGAGTGCCTTGCGCAGCCCCGGCGGATGCGCAAGGTTGTATTTATCGGCCTCGTTGATGACCCGCTCGACACCGCAGCGGTCGAGGCGGAGCGAAAGGTCGATCAGGGTTCGAATGGGGGTGGTGACCGGAATTCCAAACTCAACCGTCAGGTCGCTCTCGAGCAGCGAAGGTCTCCGATGAATCTGGAGCCCAGGGCGACGCCGACGGGAGGGGCTGGGTAGGGAGACCTCGATCAGGTCGCGTTTCTCAAACCCGATCCGCCACAAGGCAGCCGCACTGGAATGGCTGAGGACGGCACCGTCGCCGCAAGCGAGGACAGCTGCCATCCAACGACCGTGCTCGGTGATATCGCGGCGGCCCACGGCATAGATCCCCCGCCGGATCGGATACAGCCGCCCATTTGCGACTCGATGCTTGATCCCCTTCGCCGAGAACCCAAAGGCAAGTAGTTGCCTCCTAGCGATGACCCCGTGCTGCCTGCGCACCAGCCTCCATACCTCCGCCGATGACGATTGGTGAGTTGTGTCCCCCATAGGGGACCAAAGTCGCCAACCACCCTCGACTCTCCCCCTTGCCCAGCCGCTGTTCTTGCAACTTGGGGCGCTTAGACCATGCCCAGGCCGCCGCTTACGCCCAGGGTCTCGCCCGTGACGTAGCTGGCGTCGTCCGATGCGAGGAACGCGGCTGCGGCGGCTACCTCCTCGGGCTGGCCCAGGCGGCCCATTTGGGTCGCTGAGCGCATCGTCTCGATGACCTTTTCGCCGATCTCGCCGAACTCCTTGGCGCCCATCAGCAGGGGGGTCTCGATCGGGCCGGGGGCGATCGCGTTGGCGGTGACGCCGTAGCGGGCGGCCTCGCGGGCGATCGCCTTGGTGAAGCCGATCACGCCCGCCTTGGCGGCGCTGTAGGCGGCCGAGCCCTTGGAGCCGACGCGGCCGGCCTCGGAGGAGATGTTGACGATGCGGCCGTAGCCGCGCTCCTGCATCCCGGGCAGCGCCGCGTGGGTGCAGTTCATGACCCCGCCGAGGTTGATGTCCAGCACCCGCCGCCACTGCTCCTGGCTGATGTAGACGAAGAACCCGAAGTCGTCGGTGCCGGCGTTGTTGACGAGGACGTGGAGCTCGCCGACGGCGGCGACGGCGGCGCGGGCGGCCTCGAGGTCGGTGACGTCGAGCTCGACCGCGTGGCCCGCGATCTCCCCCGCAACCTTCTCCGCCCCCTCGACGTCGATGTCGCCGACCCAGACCTCGGCGCCCTCGGCCGAGAGCCGCGCAGCGGTCGCCGCGCCGATGCCGCTCGCCCCGCCGGTGACCAGCGCCTTGCGTCCCTCCAGCCTCATGCGGGCGGAGCATAAGTGAAGGTCACTTAGACTGCGCGCCTTGGCCCCGGCGGAACCGATCCCGATCATCGGCGGCACCGGCGCCCTCGGCGCCGGCCTGGCGCGTCGCTGGGCGCAGGCGGCGATGCCGGTGGTGATCGGCTCGCGCTCGGCCGAGCGGGCCGAGGAGGCGGCGGCGAAGGTGCGCGAAGCCGTCCCCGGCGCCGACGTAACCGGCCTGCAGAACGAGGAGGCGGCGACCAAGGGGGAGATCGTCTTCCTCGCCGTCCCCTTCCGCGCCCAGTCGGAGAACCTCAACAACCTGCGCGAGGCGCTCAGCCCCGGCCAGCTCCTGGTCGACTGCACCGTCCCGCTTGCCGCCGCGGTCAGCGGCAAGGCGACCCGCTCGCTCGGCGTCTGGCAGGGCTCGGCCGCCCAGCAGGCCCAGGAGATGGTCCCGGAGGGGGTGACGGTGGTCTCGGCCCTGCACACGGTCGGCGCGCCCAACCTCGCCGACCTCGACGCCGAACTCGACGAGGACATCCTCGTCTGCGGCGACAAGAAGGCCGACAAGGCGCGGGTGGCGCGGCTGATCGAGCTGATCCCCGGCCTGCGGCCGGTCAACGCCGGCGCCCTGGAGATGGCGCGGATCGTCGAGCAGCTGACCCCGATGCTGATCTCCGTCAACACGCGCTACAAGGTGCACGCCGGCATCCGCCTCACCGGCCTCCCGGCCGACGATCACTGGGCCTGATGCGCGTCGCGCTGCTGGCCGGCGGCACCGGCGGCGCCAAACTCGCTGCCGGGATGCAGGAGGAGCTCGGCTCCGACCTGGCGGTGATCGCCAACACCGGCGACGACGTCGAGGCGCTCGGCGTCCACGTCTCCCCCGACCCCGACCTCGTCACCTACTGGCTGAGCGGCGAAATCGACGAGGAGCGCGGCTGGGGGATCAAGGACGACGGCTTCGCCGTCTTCGAGCGCCTCAAGCAGCTCGGCGCGCCGAGCTGGTTCGGCCTCTCCGACCGCGACCTCGCCGCCTGCCTCTACCGCCGCCAGTTCCTCGACGACGGCGGCCGCCCGACCGATGCCCAGGCGCAGATCGCCCGCGGCCTCGGGGTCGAGGCGCGGGTGCTGCCGATGGCCGACACGCCGGTCCGCACCCAGGTGATCACCCCCAGCGGGCCGCGCGCCCTGCAGGAGTACCTGGTCCTCGACGGCGGTCAGCCGCAGGTGCTGGGCGTGCAGCTGGAGGGGATCGAGGCGGCCGAGCCGACGCCGGAGGCGCTGGAGGCGATCCGCGGCGCCGAGGCGATCGTGTTCGGGCCCTCGAACCCGGTGATCAGCATCGGCCCGATCCTCGCCGTGCCGGGCATGCGCGAGGCGATCGCCGCCTCCCCCGCCCCGGTCCTCGCCGTCAGCCCCTACGTCGCCGGCGCCGTCGTCAAGGGCCCGACCGACCGCTTCATGGAAGGGGTGGGACGGCCGACCACCGCGGCCGGCGTCGCCTCCCTCTACGCCGGGCTGATCGACGCGATGGTCGTCGATGAGGGCGACCCCGACCCGCCCCCGGCCGAGCTGCCGACCCTGGCGGCGCCGACCCTGATGGAGGGCGCGGCGGGCCGGGCGCGGGTGGCGCGGACCGTGCTCGACTACGCCGCTACCCTCGGCCCCTCTTGAACGCGACCGCGATCCTCCCCGTCAAGCGCTTCGACGCGGCCAAGCAGCGGCTGGCCGGCGGCGTCGACACCGAGCGCCGGCGCGAGCTGGCGGCGGCGATGGTCGCCGACGTGCTGGAGGCGATCGGGGAAGCGCGGGCGGTCGAGCGGCTGATCGTCGTCAGCGGCGACCCGATCGCCCAGGAACTGGCTGCGGAGGCCGGCGCCGAGGTGGTGCCCGACCCCGAGGACGCCGGCCACGTCGAGGCGGCGCAGGCCGGGATCGCCCGGGCCGAGATCGAGGGCGCCGAGCGCGTCGTGCTGCTCGCCGGCGACTGCCCGCTGCTCGACCCGCGCGAGCTCGACCGGCTGCTGACCGGCGTCCCCGGCAGCTACGTCGGCATCGTCCCCGACCGCCACGGCACCGGCACCAACGCCCTCGTCCTCAGCCCGCCGGCCGCGATCGTCCCCGCCTTCGGCGAGGGCAGCCGCGAACGCCACGTCGAGGCGGCGCGGGCGGCCGGGGTCCCGTTCGGGATCGAGGAGCTGCCGTCGATCGAACTAGACCTCGACACCCCCGCCGACGTGATCGCGCTGACCCGCGAGCTAGAGGCCCGCCCCGGCCGCGCCCGCCGCACCGCCAAGGCCCTGGGGATATGAGCGCAGAGCTTCGGGTGCTGCCGGTCGCCGGCCTGCCCGAGGTGAGCGAGGGGGCGAAGGTCGGGGAGCTGATCGCGGCGCGGGCGGAGCTCCTCGACGGCGACGTGGTCGTGATCTCGCAGAAGATCGTCTCCAAGGCGGAGGGACGGATGCGGCGGCTGGACGAGGTCGAGCCTTCGGAGCGGGCGCAGACCCTGGGAAAAGAGCTGGGTAAGGAGGCGGCGATCGTGGAGCTGGTGCTCTCCGAGAGCCGCGAGGTGCTGCGGAGCGAGCGCGGCGTCCTGATCACGGAAACGCACCACGGCTTCGTCTGCGCCAACGCGGGGATCGACAGCTCCAACCTGGTGGAGGACGGAACCGTCTGCCTATTGCCAGAGGACCCCGATGCTTCCGCCCGCCGCATTCGCGGGGAACTCGAGGGCGCGGGGGGGCCGGGGTGATTTCCGACAGCTTCGGGCGGGCGTGGAGGTTGGGACAGGCCGAGGTTGCGATCGGGTGCGCCGGGCTGGTGCCACTGGACGATTGGCGGGGTCGTCAGGACGCGCAAGAACGGGAGCTCAGCGCGACCGCGATCGCAATCGCCGACGAGGTCGCCGCCGCCGCCGACCTCGTCCGCGCCAAGGACGAAGGCGTGCCAGCAGCCGTAGTCCGCGGCCTAGGCCGCTACGTCACCGCCGAGGACGGCCCCGGCGCCGCCGCCCTCCGCCGCCCCCGCTCCGAGGACCTGTTTCGCTAGGAACGAGATCGGCGATCGGGGTGACCCCGGAGGAGCCTCCACCCTTTTGCGACGGAGGGGTCACCCCGATCGCCCTCCCCTCTCGTGTCAGACCTGCAGAACCGCGGCGCCGCGGAGGCTGCCGCTGCGGATCGCGTCGAGGGCCTGGTTCGCCTGCTCCAGGGGGTAGACCTCGACCTCGGTCCTTACCGGGACCTGGGGGGCCAGGGCGATGAACTCTTCGCCGTCTTGGCGAGTGAGGTTGGCGACCGAGCCCAGGGAGCGCTCGCCCCAGAGCTCGCTGTAGGGGAAGGAGGGGATGTCGCTCATGTGGATGCCGGCGCTGATGATCCGGGCGCCCTTGGCGCTGACCCGCAGCGCCGCGGTCATCAGCGCGCCGACCGAGGCGAAGACGATCGCGCCGTCGAGCTCCTCCGGCGGCGCCTCCCCCGAGCCGCCCGCCCACTCGGCGCCGAGCTCGCGCGCGAACGCCTGCGTCTCGGCGTCACCGTCTTTGGTGAAGGCGAAGACGCGCCGCCCCTGGTGGACCGCCACCTGGCAGAGGATGTGGGCGGCAGCGCCGAAGCCGTAGAAGCCGATCCGCTCGGCATCGCCGACCAGCCGCAGCGCCCGGTAGCCGATCAGCCCGGCGCAGAGCAGCGGCGCCGCCTCGGCGTCGGTGTACCCGTCCGGCAGGGCGAGGCAGAAGTGTTCGTCGGCGACGGTCAGCTCGGCGTAGCCGCCGTCGAGGTCATAGCCGGTAAAGCGCGCCCGGTCGCAGAGGTTCTCCCGCCCGCTGCGGCAGTAGCGGCACTCGCCGCAGGTCCAGCCCAGCCACGGCACCCCCACCCGCTCCCCCGGCGCGAACCGCTCCACCCCCTCCCCCACCGCGCGCACGATGCCGACGATCTGGTGGCCGGGGACGAGCGGCAGCTTCGGCTCGGTCAGGTCGCCGTCGACGATGTGGAGGTCGGTGCGGCAGACGCCGCAGGCATGGACGTCGAGCAGGACCTGACCGGCGCCGGCAGCGGGCTCGGGCAGCTCAGCCAGCCGGAGCGGCTGCCGCTGCCTCTCGAGGACCATCGCTCGCATAGGTCTCGATGATCTCGTACAGCGTCGTCCGCTGCGCCGGCACGCGCCCGGCCGCCCGCGCCGCCGCGATCAGCTGCTCGGGCTCCAGCCGCACCCCGTGCTGCGAGCCGGCCATCCGCGAGATGTTCTCCTCCATCAGCGTCCCGCCGAGGTCGTTGACCCCCCACCTCAGCGCCTCGGTCGCCCCCTCCAGCCCCATCTTCACCCAGCTCGCCTGCAGGTTCGGGATCGCCCGCCCCAGCGCCAGCCGGAAGGCGGCGGTGTGCTTGAGGTTCTCATCCATCGAGATCTCCTCGATCCCGTGGGTGCGCCCGAGCATCGTGTTGAAGGGGATGAAGCTGAGCGGGACGAACTCGGTGATCCCGCCGGTCCGCTCCTGCAGCGCCCGCACCACCCGCATGTGACGGGCGAGCTCGCGTGGCTCCTCGATGTGGCCGAACATCACCGTCGAGGTCGAGCGCAGGCCGGCGCGATGGGAGGCCTCGATGATCTCGACCCAGCGCTCGACCGGCAGCTTGTTCGGCGAGATCCGCTGGCGGACGCCGTCGTCGAGCACCTCGGCCGCGGTCCCCGGCGTCGAGCCGAGCCCGCACTCGAGCAGGTACTCGAAGACCTCCAGCGGCTCCTTCCCCGAGCGCTCGCAGGCCCAGTCGATCTCCATCGGCGAGTAGGCGTGCAGGTGCAGCTGCGGCGCCGTCTCCTTCGCCAGCCGCAGCCAGCGGCCGTACTCCTCCAGGCTCAGGTCGGGATGGATGCCGCCCTGCATGCAGAGCTCGGTCGCCCCGAACCCGACCGCCTCCTCGATCCGCGCCGCGAAGTCCGCCTCGGAGACTTCGTAGGCGTCGGGCGAGCGCCGTCCCTGGCCGAAGCCGCAGAAGGCGCAGCCGACGACGCAGACGTTGGTGAAGTTGATGTTGCGGTTGACGACGAAGGTGACCGTGTCCCCCGCCAGCTCCGCCCGCAGCTCGTCGGCGGCGACCCGCATCTCCTCGATCGCCTCGGGCCGGGTCTCGGTGAAGAGCGCGGTCAGCTCGTCCTCGGAGAGCTCCAGCCCCTCGCGTCCCCTGGCGATGGCCTTGCCCGCCAGGTCGGGAGCGAGAGACTCCTCGGACCGGCGCCCGGACCCTCTCCGCGGAATGAACGACCAGTACTTCAGCTTGATCACATCCAGGACCCCCTGCTCCATCCAGTCCGGGTCCATGTACTGCGGGTAGACGCACAAGCGCTCGGTCAGCGCGTAGCCACGTGGGGCGAGCTTCTTCCGCACCTGATGGGGGGAGGGGAACGGCTCCTCGGGACTGATGTGGTCCCCGTTGGCGGAGAGGCCTCCGAGGTCCGTTGCCCCAGCTTCGACGAGCTCCGGCCAGAACTCCGACAGGTTCGGCGGCACTTGCACACCCACATCAGGCATCAGCCTCCGGGACTCGGCGATCAAGCGCTTGATCTCGTCGAGGGAGACGTGCGCGGCCCATGCGGGGAGAGGCGATGGGGATACCCCCTCCAGACACCCCTC
>DATHFL010000260.1:0-5911 GCA_035318125.1 Solirubrobacterales bacterium
CGTGCGCTGCGGGACCGTGCCCTACGAGGAGGCGCGGGAGCTGCAGCGGCAGGTGGCGGAGCGGCGCCGGCGCGAGGAGATCGGCGACGTGCTGCTGCTGCTCGAGCACCCGCCCGTCTACACCCGCGGGCGCCGCTCCAAGCCGGAGGAGCTGCCGATGGGGGCCGAGTGGTACGAAGCGCAGGGGATCGAGGTCCGCGAGACCGACCGCGGCGGCCTCGTCACCTACCACGGGCCGGGCCAGCTGGTCGCCTACCCGATCGTCCAGCTGCGCTCCTACGGCGACGACGTCCATCGCTACGTGCGGGGGCTGGAGCGGACGACGATCGCGGCGCTCGGCGAGGCCGGGGTCGAGGCGAAGACGATCGAGGGGCTGACCGGCGTCTGGGTCGGCACCCGCAAGATCGGCTCGATCGGGCTCCACGTCAGCCGCGGGGTGACGACGCACGGGCTCGCGGTCAACGTCAACAACGACCTGCAGCCGTTCGAGTGGGTGGTCCCGTGCGGGATCGAGGGCGTCTCGATGACCTCGCTCTCGCGCGAGCTCGGGACCGAGCAGGACCTCGGCGCCTTCGCCGACGGGCTCGTCGCCGCCTACGCGCGCGTCTTCGAGCGCGAGCCGGTTGCCGGCGACGGCGTCGCCGCGTAGGCTTGCGCGCGGGATGCGCCGGGAGGTCCGACTGCTATCGCTGTTCGCCGTGGCCGTCGCCTGCCTGCCGGTCGCGCCCGCGGCGGCGATCCCGTTCCCGGTGGAAAGCACCGCCGACAGCGGCAACGGCACGCTGCGCTGGGCGATCGAAGAAGCGAACGACCTCCCGGGCGCGGACTCGATCCCGATCGAGGTCACGGGCACGGTCAACCTCGAAACCGCCCTGCCGACGGTCGCGGAGGACGTCGCCATCGCCGGGCCGGGCGCCGCGGCGCTGACCGTTCGCCGCAACGCCGCGGACCCGTTCCGGATCTTCCACTTCGGGGACGGGGTCACCGCCTCGCTCGCGGGGCTGACGATCAGCGACGGGATCGATGTGACGGTCGGCGGCGGGATCCTCAACGACAGCGGCAGCCTGACCCTGACGGGGGTGGTCGTCGCCGGCAACGAAGTCGTCGGGAGCGGCGGCTCCCTGGCCAGCGTCCACGGCGGCGGGATCGCCAGCTACGGACCGCTGACGGTGCGCGAATCGGTGATCCAGGGCAACACCGCGACCGCCCAGGGGGCCACCAACACGGTGGCCGGAGGGGGCGGAATCAGCTCCCTCGCCGCGCTGACCGTCGAGCGCAGCACCGTCAGCGGCAACCTGGCGCAGGCGATCGGCGAAGGCGGCATGCAGGCCGAAGCGACCGGCGGCGGGATCAGGGCGATAGGGGATTCCGCGACCGTCGAGCTCAGCACCGTCAGCGGCAATTCCGCCACCGCAACGAAAGGGACCAGCCAGATCGTGGCCAGCGGCGGCGGGATCAGGGGCACCCACGTCACCCTCACCAGCGCCACCGTCACCGGCAACGAAATCGCGTCCGAAAAAACCGCCGCCGGCGCCAACCTCGACATCGCCGGCACGACGCTCCTGCGCAACACGATCGTCTCCCGGCCCCTCGGCGGGGCGAAAAGCTGCAGCGGCTCGGAGGGCTCCGGCGGCTTCAACCTCGACGAAGACGCGAGCTGCGGCCTCGGGATGGCGAGCGACCGGTCCGGCGTCGCCGCCGGGCTCGACCCGGTGCTGCGGGCGAACGGCGGCCCGACTCCGACCCACGCGCTGCTCGAGAACAGCCCCGCCCTCGACCGGGGCAGCGCCTTCGGGTCCGCGGTCGACCAGCGGGGGCTGCCGCGGCCGATCGACCTGGCGACGGTCTCCAACGCCGAAGGGGGCGACGGCTCCGACGTCGGCGCCTTCGAGCTGCAGGCGCTGACCGCCAGCCCGCCGGCGGCGATCGCGGTCGAACTCACCGCCGGCGACCGGGTGCCGCCGAACACGCGCATCGTCAGGGCGCCGGGACGGGTCACCTTCCTCCGCCTCGCCAAATTCACCTTCGCCTCGACCGAGCCGCAGTCGAGCTTCCAGTGCAAGGTCGACGGCGGGAAATGGCGCGGCTGCCGCAGCCCCTGGAAACGCAAAGTCGGCGTCGGCAAGCACGTCTTCAAAGTCCGCGCCAGCGACCGCTTCGGCAACGTCGACCCCACCCCCGCCCGCTTCGGCTGGCGGGTGAAGGCGCTCGGCGGCTGAGCGGCGGGCCCCCGGGCCGCGCCAGCTAACGTAGGCGTCGGTGTCGAACGCCGAACGCATCCACGTCACCCGCTCGCGCGCCAAGCCGGGCGGGACCGCGGCCAGCGCCGAGGGCACCGTCCCCTTCCGCCGCGCCCGCAAGCCGCCGTGGCTGAAGGTGCCGGCGCCGGGCGGGCCCAACTACCGGCGGCTGAAGGAGAAGATCGGCGCCGACAACCTGCACACGGTCTGCGAGGAGGCGAACTGCCCCAACGTCGGCGAGTGCTGGGAGCGCGGCACCGCGACCTTCATGATCCTGGGCGACGTCTGCACCAGGCGCTGCGGGTTCTGCAACGTGCAGACCGGCAAGCCGACCTGGAACGACCCGCTGGAGCCGCTGCGGGTCGCCAACCAGGTGAAGGCGATGGGGCTGCGGCACGCGGTCGTCACCTCGGTCGACCGCGACGACCTGCCCGACTACGGCGCCGGCGCCTTCGTCGGCGTGATCCGCTCGATCCGGATGCTGGCGCCGGAGTGCAAGGTCGAGATCCTCACCCCCGACTTCCGCGGCCAGGAGATGCCGCTGGCGAAGGTGGTCCACGAGCGTCCCGACGTCTTCAACCACAACGTCGAGACGGTGCCGCGGCTCTACCCGGTCGCGCGGCGCGGCTCGCAGTTCCTGCGCTCAGCGCGGGTGCTGAAGATGGCGAAGGAGATGGGCGGCGACGAGGTCGTCACCAAGTCGGGGCTGATGGTCGGCCTCGGCGAGTCCTTCGAGGAGATGGTCGAGACCTTCGGCCTCCTCCGCGAGCACGACGTCCAGGTCCTCACCGTCGGCCAGTACCTGCGCCCGACCGAGAACCACCTGCCGGTGGTCCGCTACTGGCACCCCGACGAGTTCGCGGCGCTCGAGCGCGCCGCCTACGACCTCGGCTTCGAGTCGGTAGCCGCCGGCCCCCTGGTCCGCTCCAGCTACCACGCCGACCAGAACCTGCCCGAGGGACACCGAGCCGAGAGCCTGCTCGCGTCCTGACTGGCGGGATAGCGGGGGGCGCCTACAATCTGGTGGACGGGGCCATAGCTCAGTTGGCAGAGCGCCTCCCTTGCACGGAGGAGGCCGCCGGTTCGAATCCGGCTGGCTCCATGCGGTGACCGTCAGTCGCCAAATTCGCGCGATCGCGCTGCTGCCAGGCGTGGTCGTGGTGCTGGTGCCGGCGCTGCTCCTCGGCGCCTTCGGCGCCGACGTTGGCTGGGACCTCGGCGGGGTTGCCGCCGTCCTGTCCGTCCTCCTCGGCGTTGCCCTGATCGTCGGCGGGTTCGGCCTTTGGCTCTGGACGGTGCGGCTGTTCGCCCGTCTCGGCGGGGGGACGTTGGCACCCTGGGACCCGCCCCGCACGCTTGTCGTCGAAGGCCCCTACCGGCACGTCCGCAACCCGATGATCGCCGCCGTCCTCATGGTGCTGGCGGGGGAGGCGGCGCTGTTTGGCTCGCTGCCGCTGCTGATCTGGTTCGGGCTCTTCTTCCTTGCCAATTACGTCGGCTTCCAGGTCTACGAGGAGCCCGGCCTGGAGCGCCGGTTCGGCGAGGAATACCTGGTCTACAAGCGCAACGTGCCTCGCTGGCTGCCCCGGCGGACGCCGTGGACGCCGACACAGCGCTGATCAGTCGTCGAAGTCGAAGTCCTTCGGGGGGCGCTGCTCGAACCAGAGCTCGTCGTCCTCCGGGGCGTCCTCGAGGAAGTCGGGGGTGTCCTCGAGCACGTCCTCGTGGCCGGTGTCCGGGTCGTAGTCGGTGCGGGGCTGGTCGTCCTCTTTCTCGAAGTCGTCCTCTTCCCCGCGGCGGTCTTCCTCCTCGAGCCGCTCGGGGAGGGGCGCCTCCAGCGCCTGGTCGAGCTCGTCGGAGAGGCGCTGCTCACTCCAGAACTCCTCGTCCTCTTCGTCCTCCTCGACGACGGGGGTGAGCGTCGGCTCCTCCTGCTCCGCCTCGACGATCTGCTCGTCGGAGGGGCTGGGCGCCTCGACCGGAGGGGCGGGGGGCTCTTCGATGAGCGGCGCTTCCTCGGCGGCGGGGGCGTCGTCCGTCTCCATCTCCGCCTCGACGTCGAAGAATTCGGTCGGCTGTTCGGCGATCGCCTGGCGCTCGTCCGCGGCCGGCGCCTCGTCGAGGCCGGTCGCCGCGTCCTCGGCGAGCGCCTCCTCGGCGGGGGGCGCGGACTGAGCGGCGTCCTCGGCGGGGACGGGCGGCGCCTCGTCCCGAGGCGGCTCGATCGTCTCCGCCTGCTCGATCTGGGGCTCCTCCCGCTGCGCGGGCGGGGCGGGCGGCTCCTGCAGGTCGGCGATGTCGATGCGGCGCCCGGAGCCCTCCCCCGCCGGCTCCGCAGCCTCGGGGGCCGCCGGCTGCGTCATGAACTCGGTCGGCGCCTCGGCAAAGGGATCGGGCTCCTCCGGCCGGGCGGGCGGGCCGAAGGCCTCGTCCTCGAGCTTTTTCAGCTCGGCCTCATCCGCGCCATGGGCGCGCTTCAGCTCCAAATGCTCTCGGATTGCGTCGTCGAGGATGCTCATACTCGCCTCTCCCTAAGCAGGCTCCCAAACTCTATGGGGTTATCCTGTCGCTTGCGAGGAAATGGGAGCAACTTCCCATCCCGCAACCCCCGGGGCTATAGCTCAGCTGGCAGAGCGCCTGGATCGCACCCAGGAGGTCGGCGGTTCGAATCCGCCTAGCTCCATTCCATGAGTGTCGAGCGCGAGTACGAGATCATCCTGCAGCCGGAGCCCGAAGGCGGCTTCAGCGTCTTCGTGCCCGAGCTCCCAAGCGTCGCCACTCAGGGAGAGACGATCGAGGAAGCCACCGAGATGGCCAAGGAGGCCATCGAGGCCTACCTCGAGGTGATGCACGAAGACGGCCTCCCGATCCCAACCGTCCACCGCAGCAGCGTCGCTGTCCACGCAGCGTGAGCCCAAAGCTCCCGGCGGTCAGCGGCAAGCAAGTTATCGCCGCCCTCGAAAAGGAGGGCTGGTACGTCAAGCGGGTCCGCGGCAGCCATCACGTCCTGCGGCATCCGGACATTCCCGATGCGATCCCGGTACCTGTTCATGGGAATCGGCCGATCAAGCGAGGAACCCTCGCAAGCATCCTTAGGGCCGCCGGTGTAGGTCGAGACAAGTTCGTCTGGCTTCTGCGCCAGAACTGATGCCGGGTTTAGGCTCCTCGAAGGCCAAGATTCAGCAGACGAAAGCTCATCGCCTCCTGGCTGACTTCGTAACGCCGTGCCAACCTGGCGAGGGACATCGTCGGCGCCTCTGCCTGTAGCCGATCTGCGGGCATAAGCAACTCGGCGGCAAAGGTGTTTGCCTCACGCTCGTTTTGCCAGTCGTATCCAGGAGGCTCTCCGTCGGAGGTCGCGGGCACTGCGTAGTCAAAGAGTGCGTCATCCGCATGCCGCAAGACAAAATGGCCGCACTCGTGCGCAGCCGAGAACCGCTGCCTGACGGGTGATTGATTGGAGTTGACGCCAATCACCGAGCGGCCGTCCCCGCGTAACAAGAACGCCGATAGCGCGTCTGGGAAGGGCCGGAAAAACAAGCCGACTCCGAGTTTGGTCGCAATCGACTTGATGCTTACCGGAACACGGTCTTGCGCCGACTTCTCGAGCGTCTCCCGTGCCGCTGCCTTCGGCTCCGTCGCCTCTATGACCAATTCTGCCCCCGGGTAGG
>DATHFL010000261.1:0-10772 GCA_035318125.1 Solirubrobacterales bacterium
GGCCGCCTGCGCCCGCTGACCGATCCCCGCGCCCTCGAGCTGCACAAGCGGACCTCGGAGGCGCCCTCGACCCTCCGCGACCCGGCCTTTCTCGTCGAGACCATCCTCGGTACCGTCGGAGCGAAACCATTGCGCGAAGAGCCTCATCCCGTCACGCCTTCCTGAGCGAGCTGCCCGAGGCCGAGCCCGGCCTCGAAGAACTCGTTGCGCCCGCGGCCGAAGGCGACCCGCGGCCGGTCGACCCGGTCCTGCGGGCGCTCGACATCCTCATCTCCGCCTCGATCCTGATCGTCCTCGCGCCGCTCCTGCTGCTGATCGCGGCGGCGATCGCGATCGATTCCGGGCGGCCGGTCTTCTACAGGGGGGCCCGCGTCGGCCGCGCCGGCAAGCTCTTCTGGATGTACAAGTTCCGCACCCTGAAGCCGGACGCCGAGACCCGGCTCGGGCCCTTCTACGGCGAGGAGTTGACCCGGCGAACCGAGGAAGAGCGGACCCGGATCGGCGGCTTCCTGCGCAAGGTCCACCTCGACGAGGTGCCGCAGCTCTGGAACGTGCTGCGCGGGGACATGGCGGTGGTCGGCCCGCGCCCGATCCGCCCCGCCTTCTTCGCCGAGCTCTGCCGCGAGATCCCCCAGTACTGGCAGCGGCTCGTCGTCCGCCCCGGTGTCACCGGCTTCGCCCAGACCCGGATCACCCGCGAGGAGACCTGGGCGGACAAGCTCGCCCACGACATGGAGTACATCGCCGACCGCTCGGTCCCGCTCTACTTCCAGGTGCTGCTGGCGACGGTCGCCAAGGTGTTGGGGCGCGATCCGGCCTCCCCCGGGCGCTCCTAGCGCCTTTGTCAACCACTGGTTTGCAAAGGCGCCTTGGCCGGTGGTGCTGCGAGACTGCCCGCCATGTGCGGGATCTGCGGCGTCGCCGCTAGCGAGCGCGAACGGGGGCCCGACCTCGAGGCGGTGGCGCGGATGAGCGGGCGGCTGGTCCACCGCGGCCCCGACGACGACGGCCTCTTCTGCGAGGGGCCGGTGGCGCTGGCGGCGCGGCGGCTCTCGATCATCGACCTCGACCACGGCCACCAGCCGATCGCCAACGAGGACGGCTCGGCGGTCGTGGTCCAGAACGGCGAGATCTACAACTACCGCGAGCTGAAGCGCGAGCTCGAAGGGCGCGGGCACCGCTTCGCCACCGACTGCGACACCGAGGTCCACGTCCACGCCTACGAGGAGTGGGGGGACGCCTTCGTCGAGCGGCTGCGGGGGATGTTCGCGATCGCCCTCTGGGACAAGCGGCGCCAGCGGCTGCTGTTGGCCCGCGATCGCTTCGGGATCAAGCCGCTCTACTACCGCCACGTCGACGGCGGTCTCTCTTTTGCCTCCGAGCTGAAGGCGATGCTGGAGCAGCCGGGCTTCTCCCGCGAGATCGACCCGAAGGCGGTCGCCGCCTACCTTGCCTTCAATTCGATCCCGGCGCCGCTGACGATCTTCGCCGAGGCGCGCAAGCTGCCCCCGGGGCACCTGCTCGCCTGGGAGGGGGGCGAGATCGCGCTGAGCCGCTTCGCGCGGCCCGGCCCGGTGCCCGGCGAGGAGCTGCGGCAGGGCTCAGCGGAGGAGCTCGCCGCCGAGCTGCGCGAGGTGCTCGACGACAGCGTCCGCGCCCACCTCGTCGCCGACGTGCCGGTCGGGGTGCTGCTCTCCGGCGGCGTCGACTCCGGCGGCCTCGCCGCACTCGCCTCGCGCCACAGCGAGGAACCCCTCCGCACCTTCTCGATCGGCTTCGAGGAGGCCGGCTTCGACGAGCTCTCGCGGGCGCGGCTGGTCGCCGAGCGCTACGGCACCGACCACCACGAGCTGGTCCTCCGCCCCGACGCGGTCGAGCTCTTGCCGAAGCTGGTCGAGGCCTTCGACGAGCCCTTCGGCGACTCCTCGGCGCTGCCCACCTACCTGGTCTCCGAGCTCGCCGCCGGCCACGTCAAGACCGCCCTCTCCGGCGAGGGCGGCGACGAGCTCTTCGGCGGCTACTACACCTACGTCGCCGACCTCCTCGCCCGCCGCGTCGGCCGCCTCGCCGCGCTCGCCCGGCCGCTGGCCGAGGCGCTGCCGAGCCGCAGCGACCGGGTCGGCTTCGACTACAAAGCCAAGCGCTTCGCCCGCGCCGCCGCGCTGCCGCCGCTGGAGCGCCACCACGGCTGGAAGGAGATCTTCTCGGCGGAGGACCGGGCCGAGCTGGCCGGGCCGGGCGCCGTCGCTTGGGACCCGCTCGACCTCTACCGCGAGCGCTACGCCGAAACCGAGGGGGCCGAGCCGCTGGCGCGGATGCAGGACCTCGATCTCGGTATCTACCTGGTCGACGACCTGCTGGTCAAGACCGACCGCCTCAGCATGGCCCACTCGCTGGAGCTGCGCGTTCCCTTCCTCGACCCGAAGGTCGCCGAGTTCGCCTTCTCGCTGCCGCGCAAGCGGAAGGTGCGCGGCTTCGACAAGAAGCGGCTGCTGCGCCGGGCGCTGGAGCCGCTTTTGCCGCGGGAGATCGTCCACGGGCGCAAGCAGGGCTTCTCGATCCCGCTCGCCGCCTGGCTGCGCGGCCCGCTGGAGCCGTTCGCCCGCGAGACGCTCGCCGCCGGCACCCTGGAGCGCCAGGGGCTGCTCGACCCCGCCGCGGTCGCCCCCGTCCTCGACCGCCACGTCGCCGGCAAGGAGGACCTGAGCCGGCAGATCTGGGGGCTGATGGCGCTTACCCTCTGGTTCGACCGCTATGCCAACTGACGCCGACGCCCTCTTCGCCTTCCTCGTCGCCGGGGCGCTGGCGCTGCTGCTGGTGCCGCTGACCAAGCGGCTCGCGGTCCGGGTCGGCGCGATCGACCGCCCCAACGAGCGCTCGCTGCACACCGTCCCGACGCCGAAACTCGGCGGCCTCGGGATCCTCGGCGGCGCCGTCGTCGCCGGGCTGCTGTTCCTGCCCAACGACGGCGAAAGCCACGCGATCCTGATCGGGGCGGCGGCGATCGCCCTGGTCGGCTTCCTCGACGACGTCTTCGACCTCAACCCGGCGCTGAAGCTGCTCGGCCAGACCGCCGCGGTCGTGATCCCGGTCGCCGCCGGGGTCACCGTCGACAACTTCACCTTCCCCTTCTTCGGCCGCCTCACCCCGGGCACCGTCGACCTCCTCACCCTGCCCGGGGGAGGGGTCGTCCACCTCGGCGACCTCGGCACCGTGATCGCGATCGTCGCCGTGATCAATGTGATCAACCTGATCGACGGCGTCGACGGCCTCGCCGCCGGGGTCGCGGTGATCTCCGGCCTCACCCTGGCGACGATCGCCCTCTCGCTCGACCGCACCGCTGCCGGCGTCCTCGCCGCCCTCACCGCCGGCGCCGCGCTCGGCTTCCTCCGCTGGGGCTTCCCGCCGGCCAGCACCTTCATGGGCGACACCGGCTCCAACCTGCTCGGCTACCTGCTGGGGACGGTCGCGGTCCAGGGGGCGCTGAAGACGAACGCCGTCGTCGCCCTCTTCCTGCCGCTGATCATCCTCACCGTGCCGATCCTCGACACCGGCTTCGTCGTCGCCAAGCGGCTCAAATACGGGCGGCCGATCTACAAAGCCGACCGCTGGCACTTCCACCACCGGATGGCCGACATCGGCTTCTCGCAGCGCCGCACCCTGCTCTACCTCTACGGCTGGACCGCGGTCATGGCGGGATTGGCCCTGGCCCTGCGCTTCGTCCCCTACAGCGACGACCACGGCAACTTCGACCCCTTCTGGACCGCCGTGATCGCCGTTTGCGGCGCATTAGCCCTGGCCGCGAGTGTCTACTTAGTCTCCGTCCTGGAGATCCTCAAGCTCCGCCAAACCCGCCTCCGCCAACTGGTAACCCTCCGCCGCCAAGCCGGCGCCCCCGAACCAGAGCTGCAGGAGGTCAACGTCGCGGTCGAGCAGGAGCTAGAGACCGGAACCTTCCCCGCCGTCGACCCGGAAACCGGCGAATTCGAAGCGCTCAAGTAAGAGGGGGCGGGAGGCCCTCCCCAGACACTCAACCACGAGCCATAGCGAGTGGTGTCTGGGGAGGGCCTCCCGCCCCCTCCCCCCAAACCCCCGGTAGTGTCAACCCTCACGAAGTGGCTTCACAAAGCCATTCGCGGACCCGTTTGGATATAGTCGCCTTTGCGCCCGCTCCGCCCCGAGCCGGGCGTGTTTCCTTGTTATGTCTCCTCCCAAGTACGTCGATCTACTCGCGCTCGCTGCCGCGCTCGCAGTCTTTCTGCTCGGCGGATTTCCCCTGCTCGGCTACGCCGTCGCCGCGGCCGCCTGGCTGACGCAGCGGGGGATCCAGGTGCTCGCGCAGCGCCGGATGAAGCAGGAGCTGGCGGCCGGGAACCGGCAGAAGGCGATGGGCATCGTCGCCGGCAGCACCCTCGGCCGGGTCTGGCTGATGGCGACCTGCGTGCTCCTGGTCGGGATCGCCGAACGGGAGTCGGGGCTCGCCTCGGCGGTGCTGCTGCTGGCGCTGTTCACGATCTCCTTCGCCGCGCAGGGCCTCGCGCACCTGTTCGACGACCAGCCCGAGGGCCAAGGGGCCTAGGCATGGAGTCGGCGACGATGCAGGCGCCGGGCGGCGCCGCCGCAAGCGGCGACCCCGAGAAGGGCGGCCTCAGCACCAAGGCCAAGGTCTTCATCGCCTTCGGCATCTACTTCGCCGTCGCGATCCTGCTGCTGCTGATCTTCGGCAACGACGGCAAAAACGAAGCCTTCAAGCCGCAGAACGAGTTCAAACTCGAGCCCTGGGTCTCGATCCACCTCGGCGGGGTCGACCTCAGCATCAACAAGGCGGTCCTCTACCTCTTCCTCGCCAGCGCTCTGACCATCTTCACGATGACCTGGATCGCGCGGCGGATGGTCCAGCGCCCGAACCGGGTCCAGACCGCGGTCGAGGTCGCCTACGACCTGACCAAGAACACGATCACCGGCGGCAGCCTCCACGGCGAGCTGGCCCGCAAGTGGTTCCCCTTCATCGGCGCCCTCTTCTTCTGGATCTGGTTCTCGAACATGCTCGGCTTCCTGCCGCTGCCGACCAACACCGAGCACACCTTCTCGATCGGCGGCCTCGAGATCCCCTCCTTCGCGATCTACGCCGCCACCGCCAACATCGCCATCCCGCTGGTGCTGACGCTGGTGGTCTGGCTCTCCTACCACGTCGAGGGCATCCGCGCGAAGGGGCTCGGTCCCTACTTCAAGAGCTGGCTGCCCCCCGGCCTGGAGGACATGCACCCGATCGGCAAGGGCGCGATCTTCGTGATCGAGGTGATCTCGCACTTCGTGCGGCTGATCTCGCTCTCCGTCCGTCTTTTCGCCAACATCCTCGCCGGCCACCTGCTGCTGCTCTTCATGGGCGGCGGGCTGGCGGTGCTGCTGGGGATCGCGGCCCTCGGGGCGCTCACCTTCCCGCTCGCCTTCGCCTTCTTCATCTTCGAGGTCGGGCTGGTGGCGACCCTGCAGGCATTCATCTTCTCGACGCTTAGCGCTATCTACATCGGCGGAGCGACCTCCGCCTCTCACTAGAAAAGGAGTCAAACTCGAAATGGATCTCACCGCTATACCTCTCGCCGAGGTCACCGACGAAGGCGTGAAAAGCGCCGGCAAAGCGATCGCCCTCGGCGTCGGCGCCGGGCTCGGTTCGATCGGCGCCGGTATCGGCGTGGGCTTCATCTTCGGTAAGGAGATCGAGTCGGTCGCCCGCCAGCCGGAGATGAAAAGCGACCTGGAAAGCATCCGCTGGCTCGGCTTCGCGCTGACCGAGGCGGTCGCCTTCTACACCTTCATCTTCGGTCTGATCGCGTTCTTCCTCGCCTAGGTCGATGGAGCTGCTCGGCTACATAGTCCCGCTCGCCGCCGAGGCCGCGCACGGCGAGGAAAGCGGCGGCATCTTCCTGGTCAGCCCGGGCCTGGGCCTGATGATCTGGACGCTGGTGCTGTTCCTGATCACGATGTGGGTGTTGAGCAAGGTCGCCTTCCCGAAAATTCAGGAAGCGCTCGACAAACGCGCGAAAGCGATCAGCGAGTCGATCGACGCCGCCGAACGGCAGCGCAAGGAATCGGACGAGCTGCTGGCCGAGTACCGCGCCCGCCTCGCCGAGGCCCGCGAGCAGGCCGACGACATCATGGCCCGCGCCCGCAAGTCGGCGGAGACGGCCGAAGCCGAGGCGACGGCCGCCGGCAAGGAGAAACGCGAGGAGCTGGTCGAGGCCGCCAAGCGCGACATCGAGGCGGAGACGCGGCGCTCGCTGGACCAGATCCGCCAGGAGGTCGCCGACCTCACCGTGCTCGCCACCGAGCGGGTGACCCGCAAATCGCTCACCGGCGAGGACCAGAAGCGCCTCGTCGAGGAGGCCCTGTCCGAGGTCGATTTCTCCACCCTCTCGGGGTCGGAGAGCAACTAGGCCATGGCCGACGCCGCTCGCGTATACGCCGAGGCCCTCTTCGAGGTGGGCCGCGACAAAGGCAAGCTGGACACGCTGCAGCAACAGCTGAGCGAGTTCACCGACGCCGTCGACCGCAACCGCGAGCTGCAGGTCTTCTTCTTCAGCCCCTATCTGTCTTCCGAGGAGAAGGTGGGGGGGCTCAAGCGTGCCGTCACCGACGCCGAGCCCGAGCTGATCAACTTCCTCGAGCTGCTGGTCGACAAGCACCGGATGCCGGAGATCTTCCGCATCCGGCGCGAGTTCGAGGAGCTTTGGAAGCGGGAGAACCGCCGTATCGACGTCACCGTCACCAGCGCCGTCGAGCTGGACCCGGCGGTGGTCGAGAAAATCGGCCGAGAGGTCGAACGCCAGACCGGGGAGGAGGTCGACCTCTCAAGCGCGGTCGACGACCGGATCCTCGGCGGCATCGTGCTGCAGGTCGGCAACATGGTCCTGGACGCGAGCATCCGCAGTCGCCTGGAGAAACTTCGAAAGAGCGTCGCCACCGCGGCGTAAGGAGGCAGAGAGCACCCGATGGAGATCAAGCCCGACGAGATCGCAAGCATCCTGCGAGAGCGGATCGAGGGACTGGAGACCGGTTCCGCCGACCTCACCGAGGTCGGCACGGTCCTGTCCGTCGCCGACGGCATCGCCCGCATCCACGGGCTCGACAACTGCATGGCGCTGGAGATGCTCGAGCTGCCGCACGGGGTCACCGGCCTGGCGCTGAACCTCGAGGCCGACAACGTCGGCGCGGTGCTGTTCGGCGCCTGGGACGAGATCGTCGAGGGCGACACGGTCAAGCGGACCGGCAAGCTGCTCGAGATCCCCGTCGGCGAGGCGCTGCTCGGCCGCATGGTCGACCCGCTCGGCCGCCCGCTCGACGACCGCGGCGAGATCGCCACCACCGAGACCCGCCCGGCCGAGTTCAAAGCCCCCGGCGTCGTCCAGCGCCAGCCGGTCGAGGAACCCGTCCAGACCGGGCTGATGTCGATCGACGGGATGATCCCGATCGGCCGTGGCCAGCGAGAGTTGATCATCGGCGACCGCCAGACCGGCAAGACCGCGATCGCGATCGACACGATCATCAACAACAAGGACAAGGACCTGATCTGCATCTACGTCGCGATCGGGCAGCGGATGTCGACGGTAGTGCAGCTGAAAGAGACGCTCGAGGAAAACGGCGCGATGGAGAACACGATCATCGTCGCCGCCCCGGCCGACGAGGCGGCGCCGATCAAGTACATCGCCCCCTACGCCGGCTGCGCGATGGGCGAGCACTTCCTCTACAACGGCAAAGCCGCGCTCTGCGTCTACGACGACCTCACCAAACACGCTTCCGCCTACCGGCAGATGTCGCTGCTGCTGCGGCGCCCCCCCGGTCGAGAGGCCTACCCGGGTGACGTCTTCTACCTGCACTCGCGGCTGCTGGAGCGGGCGGTGAAGCTGAACGACGAGCTCGGCGGCGGCTCGCTGACGGCGCTGCCGATCATCGAGACCCAGGCCTCCGACGTCTCCGCCTACATCCCGACCAACGTGATCTCGATCACCGACGGTCAGATCTTCCTCGAGTCCGACCTCTTCTTCTCGGGCGTTCGGCCGGCGATCAACGTCGGCATCTCGGTCTCCCGGGTGGGCGGCAACGCCCAGACCAAGGCGATGAAGAAGGTCGCCGGAAAACTGCGCCTCGACCTCTCCCAGTACCGCGACCTCGAGGCCTTCGCCCAGTTCGGCTCCGAGCTCGACGCCGAGACCCAGAAAGCCCTGACCCGCGGCGAACGGCTGGTCGAGCTGCTGAAACAGAAAGAGCGCGAACCGCTCTCGGTCGGCGACCAGGTCGCCTCGATCTACTCGGGCACCGGCGGCTACCTCGACCGGATCAAGGTCGAGCGCGTGAGCGAGTTCCTCGCCGACCTGCGGGTCCGCCTGCACGCCGAGAACGCCGAGCTGCTGGGCCGGATCGAAGAGACCGGCAAGCTCGAGGAGGCCGACGAGGAGGCGCTGGGCAAGGCGATCGCCGAGTTCGTCGACGACTTCGGCCCCGACTTCGACGAGCACGGCGACCCGCTCGAGGCCGGCGAGTCCGACCGCATCCACTCCAAAGAGGAGCGCGAGGCGCCGGCCCGGACCGAGTCCGACAGCACCGAGGACGAGGAGGCGGCGACCCCGGCCTAGCGCCCGGGAGCTGAGTCCCCATGGCAACGCAGAAGGAAGTCAAGAACCGCATCGCGTCGGTCAAGAACATCAACAAGATCACGCGAGCGATGGAGATGGTTGCGGCGGCGCGCCTGCGGCGGGCCGAACAGCGGATCTCCGACATGCGGCCCTACGCCGAGGGGATGCGCAAGCTGACCCGTCGCGCCGCCGCCCAGGCGGGCGGCATCCCCCGGGTCCCCGTCCTCGAAGAGCGGGAGAACGTCAACCGCGTCGGGATCGTGCTCGTCACCGGCGACCGCGGTCTCGCCGGCGCCTTCAACTCCAACATCATCCGCGAGGGCATGCGGATGGCGGCGAAAGTCCGCGAGGAGGGCGCCGAGCCCGCCTTCGCTGTCGTCGGCCGCAAGGGCGTCTCGGCCCTGACCTTCCGCAAGCAGGAGGTGACCGACTCCTACGTCGGCTTCACCGACCGCCCGGCCTTTGCCAACGCCCGCGAAATCGGCGAGGGGCTGACCGCCCGCTACGTCGACGAGGACCTCGACCGGGTCGAGCTGATCTACAACCGCTTCGTCTCGCCGCTGACTCAGCACGTCTGGCGCCAGACCCTGCTGCCGCTGCAGCAGGCGGAGGTGATCGGCGAGGGCGCCGGCGAGGAGGCCGCCTCCGAAGACGAGGAAACCGAGGCGGAGCAGGCCCAGAGCCGCTCGGAGTGGATTTACGAGCCGGACCCGGAGGAGCTGCTGGCGCGGCTGATCCCGGAGTACGTGACGATCTCGGTCTACCGGGCGCTGCTCGAGTCGGCGGCCTCGGAGCTGGGCGCGCGGATGACGGCGATGCGCAACGCGGCCGAGAACGCGGAGACGATGATCGGCGACCTGACCCTGGAGATGAACCGGGCGCGTCAGGCGGAAATCACGCAGGAGATCTTGGAGGTCGTCGGCGGCGCCGAGGCGCTCGGCTAGACGACAGGCCCAGGATCACCAACAGCACTTCAAAGACGACAAAAGGAAACGATGGCTGAGAGCAACGGAAACGGAACCAACGTAGGGCGCGTCGAGCAGGTCACCGGAGTGGTCATCGATGCCGTCTTCCCCGACCAGCTGCCGGAGATCTTCTCCGCGGTGACGATCGAGACCAGCGGCGGCGACAACGACGGCGAATCGGCCGTCCTCGTCTGCGAGGTGCAGCAGCACCTCGGCGACGACCGTGTTCGCGCGGTCGCGATGGACGCCACCGACGGGATCGCACGCGGCGCCGTCGTCACCGACACCGGCGGCCCGATCACGGTTCCGGTCGGCGACGCCACCCTCGGCCGCATCTTCAACCTGCTCGGCGAGCCGATCGACAACGGCCCCGAGGTGGAGGCCGGGGAGCGCTGGCCGATCCACCGGCCGGCCCCGAAGGCCTCCGACCTGACCCCGACCCAGGAGATGCTCGAGACCGGGATCAAGGTCATCGACCTCCTGGCGCCATACGCCAAAGGCGGCAAGGTCGGGCTGTTCGGCGGCGCCGGCGTCGGCAAGACCGTGCTGATCCAGGAGCTGATCCGCAACATCGCCGAGGAGCACTCCGGCCTCTCCGCCTTCGTCGGCGTCGGCGAGCGCTCGCGCGAGGGCAACTACCTCTGGCTGGAGATGAAAGAGTCGGGCGTGATCGACATGAAAGACATGTCGAAGTCGCGTGCCGCACTGGTCTACGGCCAGATGACGGAACCGCCGGGAGCGCGTCAGCGCGTCGGCCTGTCGGCCCTGACCGTGGCCGAGTACTTCCGCGACGCCGAAGGCAAGGACGTGCTCCTGTTCATCGACAACATCTTCCGCTTCACCCAGGCGGGCTCGGAAGTGTCGGCGCTCCTCGGCCGCATGCCGAGCGCGGTCGGCTACCAGCCGACGCTCCTCACCGAGATGGGTGCGCTGCAGGAACGCATCACGTCGACGAAGAAGGGTTCGATCACCTCGGTGCAGGCGATCTACGTGCCGGCCGACGACTACACCGACCCGGCCCCGGCGACGACGTTCGCCCACCTCGACGCCACCACCAACCTTTCGCGGCAGATCGCCGAGCTC
Organism: Solirubrobacterales bacterium; assembly: GCA_035318125.1. Lineage (GTDB taxonomy): Bacteria > Actinomycetota > Thermoleophilia > Solirubrobacterales > 70-9 > VAYN01. Next base: position 10,679 of record DATHFL010000261.1, read on the forward strand.
GGCATCTATCCGGCCGTCGACCCGCTCGATTCCACCTCGCGAATCCTCGACCCGCGCGTGGTCGGCGAAGAGCATTACCAGGTCGCGCGCGGCG
>DATHFL010000262.1:0-6447 GCA_035318125.1 Solirubrobacterales bacterium
CTCCGAGCGCACAAAAACCGCCGGCCCGAAGGCCGGCGGTTTTCACGTAACGCTTGCTGAGAGCTAAACCGTCGCGGCGGCCTGCTCGGACTGGCTGTCCTCGGAGGCTTTGGCGGCGGCGTCGGGGGCCGGGACGTTTTCGGGCTGGCGCTGGAGCAGCACTTCTTTGGCGATCACGAGGCGCTGGATCTGCGAGGTGCCCTCGTAGAGCTGCATGATCTTCGCGTCGCGCATCAGCTTCTCGACCGGGTACTCCTTGATGAAGCCGTAGCCGCCGTAGACCTGGACGGCGTCGGTGGTCACCTCCATCGCCGAGTCGGCGGCGAAGCGCTTCGCCATCGAGGAGATCTTGCTGTTGCGGACGCCCTGGTCGAGCAGGAAGGCCGAGTTCCAGACCAGCAGGCGGGAGGCCTCGACCTTGGTCGCCATGTCGGCGATCATGAACTGGATCGCCTGGTGCATCGCGATCGGGACGCCGAACTGGACCCGTTCTTTCGAGTAGTCCGTCGCGTATTCGAGGGCGGCGCGGGCGATGCCGACGGCCATCGCCGAGACGCCCGGGCGGGTGCGGTCGAGGGTCATCATCGCCAGTTTGAAGCCCTTGTTTTCCTCGGCCAGGAGGTTCTCGGCCGGGATCTCGACTTCGTCGAAGGAGATGGTCGCGGTGTTGGAGGCCCGCTGGCCCATCTTGTCCTCCTTCTTGTCAACGGTGACCCCGGGGAGGTCGGCGTCGACGACGAAGGCGCTGATGCCGCGGTGGCCCGCCTCCGGGTCGGTCTTGGCGAAGACCGTGAAGTAGTCGGCGTAGGTGCCGTTGGTGATGAAGCACTTGGAGCCGTTGATGACGTACTTGTCGCCCTTCTTGACGGCGCGGGTCTTCATCCCGGAGACGTCGGAGCCGGCGTCCGGCTCGGTGAGGCCGAAGGAGGCGAGCTTGGGAGCTTCGGTCAGCATCCCCAGGTACTTCTTCTTCGTCTCCTCGGAGCCGCCGAGGGTGATCGGCGCCGAGGCGAGGCCGTTGGCCATCAGCGAGGTGCCGATGCCCGAGCAGCCCCAGCCGACCTCCTCCTCGATCAGGCAGCCCGACAGGTAGTCGAGGCCGGGGCCGCCGTAGGCCTCGGGGACGTGGGTGTTCATCAACCCGACCTCCCAGGCCTTGTCGATGACGTCCTGCGGCCAGGTGCCGTCTTTGTCGTACTCCCAGGCGACCGTGCGCATCTCTTTCTCGGCGAAGCTGTGAGCCAGCTCGCGCAGGTCCTTCTGCTCGTCGGTAAGGGTGAAGTCGACCACCGGTCGGTGCTCCTTTTCTTCGCGGGTCTCTGAAGTCTGCGGGAGCGCCGCCGGGAGGCTGGCGTTCCACCGATTGACTGGTCAGTCAACCGGACCTCAAGGTTAGCGGACAGGACGGGCGATCTCGAGGCCGAGACCGAACGTCAGCTGGCCGATTTCATAGGATCGTCGTGATGGCAGGCGCCGAGGAGAACCTCTACGAGGTCGAGCAGATGCTGGTCCAGCCGGGGACCTACTTCAACCCCCAGACCGAGGTCGTGGTGGTCGTCGACGACTCCACCTCGCTGGACCAGGAGGTCTTCAACATGGAGGCCTACGAGGGAGCCGACTGGGTCCGCGTCTCCGACGAGGTCCCGGTCGACGAGGACGGCCGCGACCGCGTCCTCGAGGCCTTCCAGGCGGGCGTCCAGCCGGACTCGATCCCCGCCCACGCGCTCGAAGCGAGCGAAGACGACTTCGAAGAAGAAGAGGAACGCCCGCAGGGCACGCCGCTCGACGAGGACGAAGACGGGGACGGGGAATAGACCTCGTGCTCGCCGAGGGGGACAAGGCGCCCGACTTCGTGCTGCCCGATCAGCACGGGGATGAGGTCAAGCTCTCCGACCTGCGCGGCGAGACGGTCGTCCTCTACTTCTACCCCCGCGCCGACACCCCCGGCTGTACCACGCAGGCCTGCGGCGTCCGCGACCGCGGCGCCGACTACGCGAAGGCCGGCGCCCGGGTGATCGGGGTCTCGCCGGACGAGGTGAAGGCGATCGACAAGTTCGCCGGCAAGTACGACCTCGGCTTCACCCTCCTCGCCGACGCCGACCACGCGGTCGCCGAGGCCTACGGCACCTGGGTCGAGAAGTCGATGTACGGCAAGAAGTACATGGGCGTGCAGCGGGCGACCTTCATCGTCGGCCCCGACGGCAGGATCGCCAAGGTCTTCCCCAAGGTCTCGCCGAAACAACACGACGACCTCGTGCTCGCCGCGCTTGAACGCCCCTAGCGGCGTCCTCGGTCGCTCGCGTGCGAAGCACGCCACGCTGCTCCCTGCGTCCTTGCTAGGAACGTTCAAGCACTGGCGACCACAGCCACCAAAAAGGCGCTGTAGAAAACGAACCAGCCGATCACCGCTGGCAGTTTGAAGCGGCCGGCGATGTGCAGGCTCTCGTAGGCGAGCAGGCCGCCGGCGAGGCCGAGGCCGATCGAGAGGAGCGCGGTCCAGCCCAGCTCCCAGTCGGTGAAGATGAGCCCGATCCCGACCGGGATCATCGACTGGAAGACCATCGCCCCCGTGATGTTGCCCAGCGCCAGCGCGTCCTTGCCTTCCCGCACCCAGAAGAAGCTGTTCACCTTCTCCGGCAGCTCGGTCGCCAGCGGCGCCAGGATCAGCGCCAGGACGAGCGGCTCGACGCCGATGCTCTCGGCGATATGGAGCAGCTCCTCGACGAAGAGATGGGCGCCGCCGACCATCGCCCCCAGCCCGACCAGCAGCTGGAGCACGCAGAGGACCAGGGCCGGGTTTTCGCGGAACTCGCTGCGGCGCTCGAAGATCAGCGGGTTGAGCGTCTCTTCGTCCTGGACCTCGCCGCCGCTGCGCAGCGTCAGCGCGATGTAGAGCCCGTAGGCGGCGATGAAGGCGATCCCGACGACGATCCGAACCGTCTGCGGCGGCCCCCATCCCAGCAGGCCCCCGATCGCGAAGAGGACGAGGAAGAAGATCAGGTCGCGCTCGAGCGTCTGCCGGTGAACGTTCAGCTCCAGGCCCTGTTGGCGCTTGTCGCGGTAGACGTAGGCGAAGAGCCCGACCAGGCCCATGGCCAGGGTCCCGAGCAGGAAGGGAGCGCCGACGATTGCCCCGACCGCCACGTCTTCGGAGCCCTCCGCGGCGCCGACCAGGGCGACGATCGCGATCAGCGTCTCCGGCATCGCCGTCCCCACCGCGGCGAGGATGCTCCCGACCGCGCCCTCCCCGACCTGGAGCCGGTGGCCGATCCACTCGACCGCGTTGGTGAACAGCAGCGCCCCGGCGAGGACCACCGCGAAGCTGAACAGCAGGAGGGCTACGTCCATCGCGGCAGGCTATCCCTTCCGCGCAACCGGCCGGCTCAGGCGAAGTAGAAGGCCAGGCCGAAGACGAAATAAAGCGCCAGGAGCTGCACGCCCTCGAACCAGTTCGACTCGCCGTCGTTCGTCACCTGGGTGCCGACGAGGATCGCCAGCAGGATCGCTCCCAGCTCGAAGCCGTTGAAGACCAGCGCCAGCGGATGGGGGCCGATGAAGAAGGAGGCAAGAACGAGGACCGGGGCGACGAAGAGGGCGATCTGGGCGCTGGAGCCGATCGAGATGTTGACCGCCAGGTCCATCTTGTTTTTCGCCGCCACCAGGACCGCGACCCAGTGCTCGGCGGCGTTGCCGACGATCGCGACGACGATCGCCCCGACGAAGAACTCGGAGAGGCCGATCGACTCCGAGGCCTCGGCGATCGAGCCGACCAGGACCTCCGACATCAGGCCGACCAGGACCCCGGCCACCGCCAGCGCGATCACCGAGGTGCGGACCGACCAGCCCCAGGTGTCCTCCTCCTCGTACTCGGGGTTGAAGAGCGCCCGGTGGGTCTTCATCGAGAAGAAGAGCCCGATCACGTAGGTGGCGATGAGGACGATCGCGACGGCCAGCGAGAGGTGCTCGACCGTGCCGCCGTAGTCGATCGACTCCGCGGTCGGGCTCGGCAGCCCCTGCCCCTCGACCAGCTCGAAGATCGCCGGCATCACCAGCGCCGCGGCGGCCAGGATCAGCATCGTCATCTGGACGCCGGCGCTGGTCCGGTTGAAGACCTGCTTGTCGCGCCGCAACCCGCCGACGAACATCGCCGCTCCCAGGACCAGCAGCATGTTGCCGATGATCGAGCCGACGATCGAGGCCTTGACCACCTCCTGCAGCCCCTGACCGAGGGCGAAGAGGGCGATGATCAGCTCCGGCGCGTTGCCGAAGGTGACGTTGAGGAAGCCGCCGATGCCGGGGCCCGAGCGCGCGGCGAGCTCCTCGGTGGCGCGGCCCATCAGCGCCGCCGTCGGGATGATCCCCAGGGCCGAGGCGGCGAAGACCAGCGTCGCCGAGGCGTGCGCGAGCTCGAGCACGACCGCGATCGGGATCAGCGGCACCAGCAGGTAGGGCCAGCCGTGGGCGGTCCCCAGGAAGGAGGGGCTGAGGCGCGGAGCGCTCGAGTTCACGAAATCACCGAGGCTGCCGGGTTATTCGAGCAGGCTCGCGCACTTCTGCAGGTCGGCCGACGTTTCCGCGCTCTGCAAGCACTGCACGTATTCCTTTTTGGCCGCGTCGGCGCCCGAACCCCCCGAGCCGCCACCGGAAGGGATACCGCCCGGAATCGCGCCCGTCACTTCTTCCAACAGTTCGTCGAGACCCTTTTCGCCAGCGGTCACTTCGAGCAGGTCGATCGGGTTCACGCCGGTCTTTTTGAACAGCGCTTCGAGCGGCTTGGCGCTGGCGGGTTTGGAGAAGGTCTGCTCCTCGTTGACGCCGCTGAGCGTCAGTTCGAGGTCCAGCTCGACCTCTTCGTTGGCGGCTTCCGGCGGTTCGACAGCCAGTTCCATCGCCAGCTTGCGGATGATGTCGTCGTCGCCGACGTAGAGCTCGACGTGCGAGCGCTTGATCGCCTTGGAGAGTTCTCCCTTGGCTTCTTCGAGTTCGCTCAGCGGCAGCGGTCCCGCCGCTTCCAGCTGTGAGCTGCAGGCGGGGTCTTCGGTCAGCTGGATCAGCGCTTCGATCGCGCCGGGGACGTTGAGGTCGCCGCTGACCTTGGTGGTCGAGGTGCCGTCGACGTCGACGGCACCTTCGTTTTTGAGGTTGCCGGCGAACTGGCTGAACCTGACCCCTTCCGCCGCCTCCTGACAAGCCGTCGGGTCGGCTTCGGAGCCGGGTTTCTGCTGGGCCTGTTCGACGTTCGATTCGATGAAACCGAAGGTGGTCGGGTCGACTTCGTAGTCGGTGCCCTTGTAATCGATGAAGGCCCGGTCGGTGAGGACGGTGAGGCCGCCCTCGAAGTCGATCTTTTCGCCCCGGGCCTTGCCGTCGACCTTGAGGGTCATGTCCAGCTGCGGCAGGTTTTCCTTGCCGTTCGATTCGAAGGGCCCGGAGACGTCGACGTTGACCACGCCGCCTTCCTTGCCTTCGGACTTGACGTGCATCGAGAGGTCGAGTTCGCCGCTTTCCACGCCTTCGAGGCTGGCGCTTTCGACGACCTCCTGTGGGTCTTCGGAGCTCTTATCCGAACCACCGCAGGCGGCGAAGACGCTCGCCAGAGCGGCCAGAGTCGCGAACAGAGCGAGAATTCGGATACGGCTCAAGAGACGAAGCTCCTCGTGATCGGTGAAGGGACCGCCCGGGATTCTAGGGCGGAGGCGGGGGTTCCTGTCCCGCGCGTCGCATTCCCGCTTCGATTTCCTCGATCGCCAGCCGCATCACCGCCACCCGCGCGTAGCGCTTCGACTCCGCCGGGACGACCCGCCAGCGGGCCTCGGGCCGGTCCGTCTGCGCCAGCATCTCCTCGACCGCCGCCTCGTACTGCGGCCGCTTCTCACGGTTGCGCCAGTCCTCCTCGGTCAGCTTCCACGCTTTCAGCGGGTCCTTGGCGCGGGCTTCGAAGCGCTTCAGCTGCTCCTCGGACGAGATGTGGAGCCAGAGCTTGACGACGATCGCGCCCTCGTCGGCCAATGCCTGCTCGAAGGCGACGATCTCGCCGTAGGCGCGGCGCCACTCCTCCTCGGAGGCGAAGCCCTCGACCCGCTCGACCAGCACCCGCCCATACCAGGAGCGGTCGAAGACGGTCATCCCGCCCCAGCCCGGCAGCGCCGGCCAGAAGCGGGCGAGGAAGTGGTGGCGCTTCTCGTCCGGGGTCGGGGCGGCGAACTGGGCGACGCGGACGTGGCGCGGGTCCAGCGGCGCCACCAGGCGCTTGATCGCGCCGCCCTTGCCGGCGGCGTCCCAGCCCTCGAAGACGACGCAGAGCGGCGGCCCCAGCCGGCGCTCTCCGATCAGCCCGCCCAGCGTCAGCCGCAGCTGCGCCAGCCGCTGCCCCGCCGCCTTCAGCTCCCGCTCTTCCTCGTGGCGGTCGAGGCCGAGGCTGAGATCGACTTCATCCAAGCGTCCCAT
>DATHFL010000263.1:0-5402 GCA_035318125.1 Solirubrobacterales bacterium
GGGCGGTGCAGCATCTGCAGCTTCCGCTCGCCCAGCTCCAGCTCCTCGCCGTCGTCCAGCGGGCGGGTCACGGTCACGTGGGATCCCCAGCCGCGGAAGCTGCGGGAGACGCTGCGCAGGGCCACGGTCACGTCCTCGGGAATGCCGTTGCGCAGCATCACCTCGACCGCGAACTTGTCCTCCTGCTCGGCGTCCTCCTCGAAGGCGGCGAGGCGCTCGGCCGCGGCGCCCAGTGCCGCCACCTCGGCACCGGAGTGCTCGACCAGGATCTCGACCAGGCCGAGGTGGTCGATGTGCTGGTGGGTGACGACGATCAGCTCGAGGTCGGCGATCGCGTGGCCGCGCTCGGCCAGCCGCGCGCCGAGCTCGTCGAGCGCCTTGCCCGAGTTCGGCCCGGTGTCGACCAGGGTCAGCGGCTCGTCCTCGATCAGGTAGCAGTTGACCCGCCCGACCGCGAACGGGGTCGGGATCGCGAGGCGGTGGATGCCGGCGAGCGCCGCCTGCTCGAGCGCCTGCTCCGGCGTCGCGGTCACGAGCGGATCAGCGCCAGGACCTCGTCGCGGCGCCGTTCCATGTCCTCGCGCGAGCTCAGCGACTCGAGGTTGAGCCGCAGCAGCGGCTCGGTGTTGGAGGGCCGGACGTTGAAGTGCCAGTCGGGGTAGTCGACCGAGATCCCGTCGAGGTGGGTGATCTCGCCGTCGCCGTAGCGCTCGGCGATCTCCTCCATCTTCGCTCCGGCGTCGGCGACCTCGGAGTTGATCTCGCCGGAGATGAAGTAGCGGGAGCGGAACTCCTCCATCAGCTCGGCCATCGAGCGCCCGTCGAGCGAGAGCAGCTCCAGCACCAGCAGCGCCGGGATCGTCCCCGAGTCGGCGTTCCAGAAGTCGCGGAAGTAGTAGTGGCCGGAGACCTCGCCGCCGAAGGCCGCGCCCTCCTCGCGCATCCGCGCCTTGAAGAAGGCGTGGCCGACGCGGGAGAGGTCGGAGCGGCCGCCCTCGGCAGCGACCAGGTCCGGCACCGCGCGGCTGGAGCGGGGGTCGTAGAGGATCGTCGCGCCGGGGTTCTTCTGCAGGACCGAGCGCGCCAGCAGGGCGCAGATGAAGTCGCCGTCGCAGAAGCTGCCCTCGCCGTCGATGAAGAAGCAGCGGTCGGCGTCGCCGTCCCAGGCGATCCCGAGGTCGGCGCCGCTCTCCCGCACGCGGTCGATGATCATCCGCCGGTTCTCCTCCAGCAGCGGGTTCGGCTCGTGGTCGGGGAACTCCCCGTTCGGCTCCCAGTAGGTCTCGATCCGGTCGAGCGGGAAGGTCTCCAGCAGCGGGCCGACCATCGGCCCCGCCATCCCGTTGCCGCCGTCGACCACGACCACCATCGGCTTCACGTTCGCCGGGTCGATGAAGGAGAGGGCGTGGGTGCGGAATTCGTCCCAGACGTCGACCTCCGCGACCGAGCCGCCGCCGGGCGCCTCGCCGAGACCGCCTTCGATCTCCGCCCGCACGTCGCCGATCCCGGCGTCGCCGGAGAGCGGCAGCGCCCCCTCGCGGACCAGCTTCACGCCGGTGTAAGCCTTGGGGTTGTGGGAGGCGGTGACCATCGCGCCGCCGTCGAGCTCGCGCGAGCCGACCAGGTGGTAGAGCATCTCGGTCGCGACCATGCCGGCGTCGACGACGGTCGCGCCCTCGGCCGCCAGCCCTTCGCGCACCGCCGCCGCCATCGTCGGCGCGGTCAGTCGCATGTCGCGCCCGAGGCCGACCCTCAGCTCGCTCGTGTTCTTCCCGCGCAGCCGGCCCAACACCCGGGCGAAGGCGCGCCCGATCGCCAGCGCGGTCGTCTCGTCCATCTCCTCTCCGTAAAGCCCGCGGATGTCATACGCCTTGAAGATCCCCGGCGGGGCCAGGGGTGACTGGTCGCTCAAAACGCTCCCTTCAGCGCTTCGTAGCTCTGCTCGATCGACTGCGGCATCACTTTCGTGTCGGCGATCACCGGCATGAAGTTGTTGTCTCCGGCCCAGCGGGGGACGACGTGCAGGTGGATGTGGTGCTCGACCCCGGCGCCGGCGACCCGGCCCTGGTTGAAGCCGACGTTGTAACCGTGCGGCTCGTAGATCTCCTCCAGCCGGCCCATCGCCCGCTGCGCCAGCGTCATCATCTCCGCCAGCGTCTCGGCCGGGATCTCCTGCAGGCGCCCGACGTGCTCGTAGGGGGCGACCATCAGGTGCCCGTTCGTGTACGGGAAGAGGTTGAGGATCACGAAGCAGCGCTCGCCGCGGTGGACGATCAGGTTCGCCTCGTTGTCCTCCGCCGCCGGCTTGGCGCAGAAGATGCACTCCTCCTCGATGTCCTTCGACGCGTCCTTCACGTAGGCGAGGCGCCAGGGCGCCCAGATGCGGAAATTTGCCACGGGCCGCTCATCCTATTGAGAGCGGGCCGCCGCTCAGAGCCACTTGCGCCGGCGGAAGTAGGCGACCATCCCGATCAGCACGACCGCCAGCACCCCGAGCACGGTGAAGAAGCCGGCCTCGTGGCCTTCGCTCGGCACCCAGGTGTTCATCCCCATCACGCTGGCGATCAGGGTCAGCGGCAGGATCACGACGCTGATCGAGGTCAGCACCCGGAGGATGTCGTTGAGGCGGTGGGAGATCACCGACTCGTTGGTCTCCTCCAGCGCCTCCGCCACCTCCTTGTAGTTCTCGAGCATGTCCCAGATCCGCTCGTGCGCGTCGACGATGTCGTCGAAGTAGATCTCCAGGTCGAGGTCGCCGGTGAGGTAGCGGGTCTTGACTTTCTCGAGGTCGCGGAGGACCGGCCGCTGCGGCCGGATCACCTTGCGGAAGTTGATGATCTCCTGCTTGACGTTGGAGATGTCGCGGACGACCTCCTCGGCCCGCTCTTCGAAGATGTCGTCCTCGAGCGCGTCGAGCTTGTTGCCGATCTTGCGCAGCATCGGGAAGCAGTAGTCGAAGCTGTCGTCGACCAGCCGGTAGAGCAGGTAGCCGGAGCCGCGTGAGAAGAGCTGCTCGCGCAGCTCCTCTTTGGCGCGGCAGCGCTCGAACAGGTACTCGACCGGTTGCAGCGGCAGGTTCGGGATCGTCACCACGTAGTCGGGGCCGACGAAGAGGTCGAGCTCGCCGGCGCCGAGCCGCCCCGCGGCGGGGTCGAAGATCGGCAGGTGGAGGACGATGAAGAGGTAGTCGTCGTAGACGTCGATCTTCGGTCGCTGGTTGCGCGAGAGCACGTCCTCGAGGTCGAGGGCGTGGAACTCGAAGTGCTCCTCCAGCCAGGTCCGCTCCAGCGATCCGGGCCACTCGATGTTGACCCAGCGCAGGCCGTGCGCTTCGATCTGCTCTACGTTGGGCCGCTGCGGCTCAGGCGCCGCCGGCTGAGAGACGAGCTCGCCGCGCCGGCCGGGCCGTCGCAGCCTCGGTTTCGGAAGGTTCGGCATCGTTCATTCCGATCGTCTCGTCGTGCAGCGGGCTCATCGCGGTGCCTAGGTTAGCCGCCTTGCACGCGGTGGAAGCGATCGGGGGTGCCTGGTAAGGTTCCTCCCACATAAGCCACATCTAGAGGAGTGGAGGGATCTGGCCCGACGAAGCTCCGGCAACCACCTCGACCGCAAGGCCGAGGGGAGGTGCCAACTCCAGCAGGTTGCAGTCGAAGACCTGGAAGATGTGGGGGATGTCCGATCCGGACCTCTGCCCCACACGGCGGAGGTTTTTTCATAAGTGAAGAAAGAAGGATCGGATGTCTGTTGAGAGCCTGAAGTGCAAGGAGTGCGGAGCGACGTACGAGCTGGACGCCAGCTACGTCTGCGAAAACTGCTTCGGCCCCCTGGAGGTCGCCTACGACCTCGGCGGCCTCGACGCGACGGAGGCGAAAAGGCGAATCCAGGCGGGATCGCAGGGGATTTGGCGCTATCGCGATTTCCTCCCCTTCAAGGGCCGCGCGAGCGATCCGCTGGAGCCGGGTCTGACGCCGCTGCTGCGCGCCGACCGCCTCTCCGAGCGGCTCGAGACCGGCGCCGAGATCTGGATCAAGAACGACGCCGCCAACCCGACCCACTCGTTCAAGGACCGGGTTGTCGCGGTCGCCGTCGCGAAAGCGAAGGAGCTCGGCTTCGACACCGTCGCCTGCGCCTCGACCGGCAACCTCGCCAACGCCGTCGCCGCCCACGCCGCCGCGGCCGGGCTCGAGTCCTACGTCTTCGTCCCCGCCAACCTGGAGGAGCAGAAGCTGCTCGCCACCGGCGTCTACGGCACCAACCTGGTCGGCGTCCATGGCAACTACGACGACGTCAACCGCCTCTGCACCCAGCTTGCGGAGACGCGTCCGTGGGCCTTCGTCAACGTCAACCTGCGCCCCTACTACGCCGAGGGTTCGAAGACGCTCGCCTACGAGACGGTCGAGCAGCTGGGCTGGGAGCTGCCGGACCGGGTCGTCAGCCCGATCGCCTCGGGCTCGCTCTTCACCAAGCTCGGGCGCGGCTTCCAGGAGTGGCTCGACCTCGGGCTGGTCGAGGGCGAGCAGCCGGTCTTCAACGGCGCCCAGGCCGAGGGCTGCAGCCCGGTCGCGACCGCCTTCGCCGAAGGCTGGGAGGTCTGCAAGCCGCAGCGGCCGGAGACGATCGCCAAGAGCCTCGCGATCGGCGACCCCGCCGACGGCCCCTACGCGGTCGAGCACGCGCGCCGCACCGGCGGCGGCGTCGACTCGGTCACCGACCAGGAGATCCGCGAGGGGATCAAGCTGCTGGCGGAAACGACCGGGATCTTCACCGAGACCGCCGGCGGCGTCACCGTCGGCGTGCTGCGCAAGCTGGCCGAACGCGGCGAGCTGCGCGACGGCGAGCGGGTCGTCGTCTACATCACCGGCGAGGGCCTGAAGACGCTGGACGCGACGCGCGATACGTTCCAGATGCACGAGATCGATCCCGACCTCGACAGCTTCGAGGCCGAGTTCCGCCAGGAGGTAGCCGTCTAATGTCAGTCACCGTGAAGATCCCGACCCAGCTGCGCGCCGCCACCGGCGGCGAGGCCGAGCTCGAGGTGGACGGTGGAACCGTCGGCGAGGTCCTCGACGCTGTCTTCGACGCCCACGGCGGCCTGCGCGACCGGATCACCCAGGACGGCGACTTGCGCCGCTTCGTCAACGTCTACGTCTCCGGCGAGGACATCCGCTTCCAGCAGGGCCTGGAGACCTCGATCAACGACGGTGACGAGGTAACCATTTTGCCTGCCGTGGCTGGCGGCTGATCGTTTCCACCCTTTGAGCCCCTATAGGGGCTAAAACTCTGGAAACGATGAAGCCACCCGTAGTCATCCTCTGCGGCGGGCGGGGAACCCGCCTGCGTGAGCGGACCGAGTCTGTGCCGAAGGCGCTGGTCGAGATCGGCGGGCGGCCGATCCTCTGGCA
>DATHFL010000264.1:0-14185 GCA_035318125.1 Solirubrobacterales bacterium
GGCGTCGCCCGGCGAGCCGACCCCGACCCCGGCCAGCGTGCCGGTCTCGAGGCCGGCACCCGCGGCTGCCTCGCGCAGCGCCGCCGCCATCGCCGCAGCGACGTCCTCTGGCCCGCCGCTGGTCGGCGTCGGGTGCCGCGCCTGCCCGGCCACCTCGCCGCCGGGGTCGACGATCGCCGCCTGGATCTTGGTGCCGCCGAGGTCGATCCCACCGCGCAAGTCCGCCACGAGCCGCAGTCTACGACGGGCCGATCTGTCGACCCTCTCTCCGCCGACGGGACGAAAAGTCCCACCAGGTGAGACATATCGGCCCGTCGGCGGGTGGGTTCTTTACTTTTGGGCCCGTGGCTATGAGCGGTTGGAGGCTGTGGTGGGCCAAGCGGCGCTGGTATGAGCGCAATCGGCGCTTGTTGCGGCGGTGGCGCATCAACCGGCATGCGGCTCGCGGCGGCTTCTTCATCCGCCACCCGGTCGAGGGCGAGGTGCTGGAGGCGCTCGACGAGGGGCGGCTGAAGATCGGCGAGGGGACGCTGCTGGAGCCCGGCTGCTGGCTGACCCTGGCGCCGGAGGCGCGGATCGAGATCGGCGCCGGCTGCTTCCTCAACCGCAACGTGATGATCGCCGCCCACGGGAGCGTCACGATCGGCGACCACACGATGCTCGCCAACGGCTGCTTCGTCGGCGACGCCGAGCACCGCTACGACGATCCCGGGACGCCGATCACCTGGCAGGGCTTCACCTCGAAAGGGCCGGTCCGGATCGGCTCCAACTGCTGGTTCGGCGTCAACTGCGTCGTCACCAGCGGCGTCAGCGTCGGCGACCGCTGCGTCGTCGGCGCCAACTCGGTGGTGAACCGCGACGTCGAGGACGCCACGATCGCCGCCGGGGCGCCCGCGAAGCCGATCCGGAAGATCGAGTTCCAGGCGCCGTAGGGGGAGCGGTTCGCGCGCTGCTAGCGAACTTTTCTGTTTCTTTTGTCACAGAGGCGTACGGAAGTGCGCCTATACTTTTTCGAGTTGATGGCCGTGACCCCCAGGGCATGGACCTATGAACCCGAATCTTCTCGCCGATAGCCCCCGTCCCACCGTGGCCGCGCTGCGCACCAAGGCCGAGCTCCGCGCTGCGGTCGGGGAGGCGCGCGCGGAAGGGCGGACGATCGGCCTGGTGCCGACGATGGGCTACCTGCACGAGGGCCACCTCTCGCTGATCCGCGCCGCCCGCGCCGAGTGCGACCTGGTGGCGATGAGCCTCTTCGTCAACCCGACCCAGTTCGGCGCCGGCGAGGACCTCGACCGCTACCCGCGCGACGAGGAGCGCGACCTGCGCCTCGCCGCCGAGGCCGGCGCCGACCTCGTCTTCGCTCCCACCGTCGAGGAGGTCTACCCCGACGGCCTCGACGGCTTCGCGACCTACGTCGAGGTGACGGGATCGCTCACCGAAGTCCTCGACGGCGACCCCGCCCGCCGCGGCCCCGGGCACTTCCGCGGCGTCACCACGGTCGTCGCCAAGCTCTTCAACCTGGTCGGCCCCGACGTCGCCTACTTCGGCCAGAAGGACGCCCAGCAGGCGATCGTGATCCGCCGCATGGTCCGCGACCTCGACTTCCCGGTGCGGATCGAGGTGATGCCGACCGTGCGCGAGCCCGACGGCCTGGCGATGAGCTCGCGCAACGCCTATCTGGAGCCGGCCGACCGCGAGCGGGCGACGGCGCTCTCGCGCGCCCTGAAAGCCGCCGAGCGCGAGGCCCACGCCGGTTCGCTCGGTGCCGGCCTCGCGGCCGCCCGCCGCGAGCTGGAGGCCGCCGGGGTCGAGCCCGAGTACCTCGAGGCTCGCGACGCGGAGACGCTGGAGCCGGTCCACCGGCTGGCCGACCGTCCGGTCCTCGTCGCCGTCGCCGCCCAGGTCGGCGCCGCGCGCCTGATCGACAACGTCTTGATCCAGCCCCACGAACTGCACATCAACACCTAGCCCGAAGGGGGAGCAGTGCAAAGACAGATGCTGAAGTCGAAGATCCACCGGGCGACGGTGACCGACTGCGACGTCGACTACATCGGCAGCATCACCATCGACACCGAGCTGATGGCCGCCGCCGACATGATCACCAACGAGCAGGTCCACGTCTGGGACATCGACAACGGCTCCCGCTTCGTCACCTACGTGATCGACGGCGAGCCCGGCTCGGGGACGATGCAGGTCAACGGCGCCGCCGCCCACCTGGTCGAACCTGGCCACAAGATCATCGTCGCCTCCTTCGGCGCCTACGACGAGGCCGACCTCGAGCGCTACGCGCCGGTCGTCGTCCACGTCGACGACGACAACCGCGCGATCGCCGTCGACAGCCACCCCGAGGTGCTGCTCAAATGAGCTCCGGCGGCCGCTCCCACACCGCGCCCCAGGACGGCGACCGCAGGCCGGTCAGCCTGCCCCGCCTGGCCGAGATGAAGGCCAACGGCGAACCGATCGTGATGGTCACCGCCTACGACTACCCCTCGGCGACCGTCGCCGAGGCGGCCGGCGTCGACGTCGTCCTCGTCGGCGACTCCGCCGCCAACGTCGTCCTCGGCTACCCGGACACGAAGCTGGTCTCGATGGAGGAGATGCTGGTCCTCGGCAAGGCCGTCCGCCGCGGCCTGAAGACGCCGCTGATGATCGGCGACATGCCGATGGGCAGCTACGAGGCGAGCAACGAGGAGGCGATCCGCAGCGCCCAGCGGCTGGTCAAGGAGACCGGCTGCCAGGCGGTCAAGCTGGAGGCCGGCGGCGTCATCGTCGAGCGCGCTCGGGCGATCGTCCAGTCGGGCATCCCGGTGATGGGCCACGTCGGCCTCACCCCGCAGACGGCGACCGCCCTCGGCGGCTACAGGGCCCAGGGCAAGAGCGCCAAGGGCGCGATCAAACTGCTCGAGGACACCCTCGCCCTGCAGGCGGTCGGCTGCTTCGCGATCGTGATCGAGGCGGTCCCGGCGGCGATCGCCGAGGCGATCGCCGAGAAGCTTGAGGTGCCGACGATCGGGATCGGCGCCGGCCCGGCGACCTCCGGCCAGGTCCTCGTCTTCCACGACCTGCTCGGGATCACCACCGGCCACATGGCGAAGTTCGTCAAGCGCTACGCCGACGTCCACGAGACGATGGTCGCGGCGGTCCGCCGCTACGGCGAGGAGGTCCGCAGCCGCCACTTCCCCGAACCCGACCACGTCTACAGCGTCGAGCCGGCCGAGCTGGACGAGTTCCACCGCTACCTCAACGAGGAGAGCCTGGCCTCGGCCAAGGGCTGGGAGTGGGAGCCGCTGCCCTGAAAGCGGGCTTTGCGCTCGCGCTGGGCGGGCAAACCCGATAGAGATAAATGCATGTTCTCCCACTGAACGTGGGACCATGAAGTCGTTCCCGGATTCGGAGGGTGGCGGTGCTGGACAAGAGACTGAAAGCCTTGAGCCACGACGTGAGGGTGGAAATCCTCTCGCTCCTCAACGAACGGACGCTGACCCCGCGCCAGATCCGGGAGGAGATGGGGCTGGACCTCCCGCTCATCGAATATCACCTGCGGAAGCTCGAAGACGGCAGCTGCATCCGCTCGGTCGAGGTGTTCGGCGAGGGGGAGGAGGCCGAATACTCCTTCACGGGCACCGAACGGGCCCTGCTCACCACCGAGGACATGGAAGGGCTGTCCCTCGGCTCCAAAAAGCGCCTTTCGCACTCGCTCCTGCTGTTCGTGCTCGAAGGGGCGGCGCGGGCGCAGCAAGCGGGGACGCTCGACGCCAGGGACGACCGCCACCTCAGCACGACCAAAATCCCGGTCGACGAGATGGGATGGCGGGAACTGGTCAACGCGACGGACGGCTTCCTCGAGACGGTGCTGGAGATCGAGGAGCGCATCGCCAAGCGCCTCGAGGCCACGGGGGAGGAGCCGTCCCTGACGACGATGGTCACGATCATGAACTTCGAGGTGCCGCCGGCGCCCTGGCCGCGGGAGCCGCGGCGGGAAGTCCTTCCCCGTCGCTCCCCCGAATGAGCCGAGCGGGGCTCGACCCCGCGAACTACGATCCTGGTGATGCCGATTTACGAGTTCGAGTGCGAGGGGTGCGGGTCGCGCTTCGAGGAGCTGGTCGCCGCCGACGGCGCCGTTGCCTGCCCGGCCTGCGGCTCGGAGCGGACGCGGCGGCTCTACTCGCAGGTCTCGCCGCCGGGCCGCCAGCCGCGCGGGGCGCGGGTGCGGGCTGACGAATCGCGGCGGCGCGAGCGGGAGGCGGCGCGGCAGGACCGGCTCGCCGAGTCGCGCAAGCGGCGGGCGGCGGGGGAGAAGCCATGAGTACCGGCACCGGCGCCGACGAGCGGCGGGAGCGCTTGGTCGAGCTCTACAAGGAGGTCCAGAGTTGCACCCGCTGCCCCCTGCACGAGACCCGCACCAAGGCGGTCTTCGGCGCCGGCAACGCCGACGCCGACCTGATGTTCGTCGGCGAGGCCCCCGGGGCCGAAGAGGACCGGCAGGGACTGCCGTTCGTCGGCCGCGCCGGCCAGCTGCTGAACCAGATGCTGGAGGAGATCGGGCTCGCCCGCGACGACGTCTTCATCGCCAACGTGCTCAAGTCCCGGCCGCCCGGCAACCGCGACCCGCAGCCGCTGGAGATCGAGGCCTGCGAGCCCTACCTGTTCGAGCAGGTGCGGCTGATCGAGCCGCGGGTCGTCTGCACGCTCGGCAACTTCGCGACCAAGCTGCTGAGCGGCAGCCCGACCGGGATCACCAAGGTGCGCGGCACGCCGCAGGTCCACGACCTCGGCGGCCGCACCGTCTACCTGCTGCCGCTCTTCCACCCCGCCGCGGCCCTGCGCACGCCGTCGGTGAAGGAGACGCTGCGGGGCGATTTCGCGACGATCCCGGAGCTGCTGCGGCGACCGCTGCCGAGCCCCGTCCCCAGCGCCGAGGAACTCGCCGAGGCCGAGGAGGAGGGCGGGACGACGCCCCCGCCGCCGGCCGACCAGCTCGGCTTCTTCGGCTAGCGTCCCGCGGACGCCGATGGAGGTCGTCGAGAGCAACAGCGCCGCCGAGACCGAAGCGCTCGGGGCCCGGATCGCCGCGCGGTTGGCGCCCGGCGACCTCGTCCTCCTCGCCGGCGACCTCGGGGCCGGGAAGACGACCCTGGTCCGCGGCGCCTGCCGCGCCCTCGGCTTCGCCGGCCCGGTCACCTCGCCGACCTTCACGATCGGCCAGCGCTACGAAGGGGGCCGCCTGCCCGTCTCCCACCTCGACCTCTACCGCCTCGGGGACCTCGAGGGCGAGGACCCGGCACTGCTCGACGACTACCTGCGGCCGGAGGGGGTCGCCTTCGTCGAGTGGCCGGCCGCCGGCGCCGGCAGGCTCGGCCGCCCGGCGCTGGAGGTGCGGCTCGCCTACGAGGACGGGGAGCGCCGGCGGATAGAAGTCGACTGGTAGGGGTAGTTGCGCGGCAGAAAGCGCAGCGAACGCAGGCTCAACGTGTTCTTGGGGGAGCGCCCCAGCTTGTAGCATCGGCGCTCGGAACCAGATCGAGAAAGGCAAGGACGGGATGAAGGGACTTAAGGCGCTTGCGGCGGTCGTGCTGGCAAGCGGATTGCTGGCGACGACGATGGCCGCGACGGCCAGTGCGGCCGCGTACAAGCACTACGTGGGCTGCGGGGTCTCCCGGAACGCGAAACCGGCGCACGTCTGCCCGAAGAAAGCGAAAAAGGGCGCCTTCTTCCAGAGCAACGTCGGCACCGTCACCTACACCGTCTGCGTCAAGTTCCCGAGCGGCAAGAACCTCTGCGCGCAGGCGCAGGAAGCCGAACAGGGCACGCTCTACGTGAACAAGATCACCTCGACGATCCCCGGCAGGCACGTCGTCAGCTGGTTCGTCAAAGGCCAGAAAGTCGGCTCCTGGGCCTTCCGGGTGAAGGCGTAGCGAAACCGCTGGTCGTCGTCGGCTTCGATACCGCGACGGTCGACACCGTCGCCTGCGCCTGGCGCGACGGCGAGGTCCTGCACGAGTCGCAGCTGGGGCTCTCCCCGCAGGGGAGGCCCCGGCACGCGACCGGCCTACTGGAGGAGGTCGAGCGCGCGGCCGCCGCGGCCGGCGGCTGGGAGGCGGTCGACCTGCTGGCGGTCGGGCTCGGCCCCGGCACCTTCACCGGGGTGCGGGTCGGGATCGCCACCGCGCGCGGCCTCGCCGTCAGCCTCGGGCTGCCGGCTCGCGGCGTCTGCACCCTGGACGCGGTCGCCGCCGGGATCGGCGAGGCCGGCGGCGAGGGGCAGCGGCTGGCGGTCCTCGACGGCTGGCGCGGCGAGGTCTTCGCCGCCCTCTACGCGCCCGGCGGGGAGCGGCTCTGGGAGCCGGCGGTCCACCGGCCGGAGGAGCTCGCCGCGCGGGTCGCGGAGCTGGAGGAGCCCCCGTCGGTCGCCGGTTCGGGGGCGGTACGATTCCGTCAAGAGCTGGCCCGAGACGGCGTCCGCATAGCGGACGATTCCGACCCCGTCCACCGGGTCGCCGCGCGGCACGTCTGTGCGCTGGCGGCGGCCGCGGCGGACGACGAGGACCGCGACGGGCTCGACCCGATCTACCTCAGGCCCCCCGACGCGGAGCGGTGGCGTGAACGAGACGCTTCCCAAAACTGAGCTGGCCCAGGACCTTCTGGTCCGCAGGCTCGCCTACAGCGACCTGCCGGCCGTGATCTCGATCGAGCGCCGCTCGTTCCCGACCCCGTGGTCGCTGGCGATGTTCGTGCTCGAGCTCTCCAAGCCCTCGGGGATCTGCCTCGCCGCCACCTCCGGCGACGAGCTGGCGGGCTACGTGATCTGCTCCCGCTACGACCAGGTCTGGCACCTGATGAACATCGCCGTCGCCCCCGAGCGCCGCGGCGGCGGCGTCGCCGGCCAGCTGCTGCGGCGGCTGATCGACGAGTCGCAGGGGAGGCTGCCGTTCACGCTCGAGGTCCGTGTCTCCAACCACCGGGCGATCGGCATGTACGAACGCTTCGGCTTCCGCTCCGCCGGCGTCCGTCCTCGCTACTACCACGACAACGGCGAGGACGCGCTGATCATGTGGTTGGACTGAAGTGGCTCGACTGAGGACGCCGCCTTGCTGCTAGCGATCGAGACCAGTTGCGACGACACCTGCGCCGCCGTCCTCGACGGCCCGCGCATCCTCAGCAACGTGATCTCCTCCCAGGCGGCCGCCCACGAAGGGTTCGGCGGCGTCGTCCCCGAGGTCGCGGCGCGCCACCACCTCGAGCTGACCGCGCCGGTGGTCGAGGCGGCGCTGGGCGAGGCGGGGGTGACGCTGGACGACGTCGAGGCCGTCGCCGCCACCGCCGGGCCGGGCCTGATCGGGGCGCTGCTGGTCGGGATCAGCACCGCCAAGTCGATCGCCGCCGCCCGTCGCCTGCCGCTGATCCCGGTCAACCACCTGCAGGGGCACGTCGCCGCCAACTTCCTCGAGCCCGAGCCGCTGCAGCCGCCCTTCCTCTGCCTGATCGCCAGCGGCGGCCACACCCTGCTCGCCGGGGTGCGCGACCACGAGGGCTACGAGCTGCTCGGGCAAACGCTCGACGACGCCGCCGGCGAGGCCTTCGACAAGTCGGCGCGGCTGCTCGGGCTCGGCTATCCCGGCGGGCCGGCGATCCAGCGCGAGGCCGAGGGGGGCGACCCGGAGGCATTCGAGATGCCGGTGGCGATGGCCCGCAATCCCGGCCTCGACTTCAGCTTCAGCGGCCTGAAGACGGCGCTGGTCTACCGCTGCCGGGAGCTGGGGCCGGAGGGGGTGGAGGAGCGCCGCGCCGACCTCGCCGCCTCCTTCCAGGCGGCGGTGGTCGAGCAGCTGACGACGAAGCTGAAGCGGGCGCTGAAGGGGGGCGAGTGGGGGGCGGTCGCGCTCGGCGGCGGCGTCGCCGCCAACGGGCCGCTGCGCGAGGCGGTGGCGGCGCTCTGCGAGGAGCGGGGCGTCCGCCTGAAGCTGGTCCCGATCGCGCTCTGCACCGATAACGCTGCGATGATCGGCGCCGCCGCGCAGCACGCGCCGCGGATCTCCTACCCCGGCTACCTCGACTACGACGCCTTCGCGACCGGCGAACGCTCGGCCTTCGCGCACTGAGCCGGTGGCCGACGTCGTCGTCTACTCCCGGCCGGGCTGCCACCTCTGCGAGGAAGCGCTGGCCCAGATCGTCGCCCTCCACGAGGAGGGGTACCGCTTCAACCTGCACGAGGTCGACATCGAGAGCAACGATCTGCTGCTGCGTCGCCACCTCGAGCGGATCCCGGTGGTCGAGGTCGACGGGATCGAGGTCTCGGAGCTGATCCTCGACCGCGCCGCGCTCAAGGCCAGGCTCGATACTGTGGGGGCATGGTCGAGTTGATCGAGCAGTTCGACGCGGCGGGGGCCTTTCCGGTCGAAGGGGAGCGCCTCTCGCTCGGCGTCGCGGCGCGTTTGTCCCGCTATCTGCAGGTGTTGACGCAGGCGCGGAAGATGGGCCGGGAGACGATCTCCTCGCAGGAGCTCTCCGAGTACACCCACATCAACCCGACCCAGATCCGCCGCGACCTCTCCGGCTTCGGCAAGTTCGGCAAGCGCGGGGTGGGGTACAACGTCGACTCGCTGGTCTCGGAGATCCGCAAGATCCTCCGCACCTCGGGCCAGCACAACATCGCCCTCTTCGGCGCCGGCAACCTCGGCCAGGCGATCGCCACCTCCTCGATCTTCGCCGACCACGGCTTCCAGGTGGTGGCGATCTTCGACAGCGACCCGGGCGTGGTCGGCAAAGAGATCGGCGAGCTGACCGTGCGCGACATCGGCGACCTGCCGGCGGTCGTCTCCGAGGAGGTGATCGTCGTCGGCGTGCTCGCGGTCCCCGCCGGCGCCGCCCAGGATGTCGCCGACCGCCTCGTCCAGGCCGGGGTCAAGATCATCTTCAACTACTCCGAGCAGCTGCTGCAGGTGCCGCCGGAGGTGACGGTCCACACCTCCAGCCCCGCGGTCGACCTGCTCTACGCGCTCTACTTCTACCTCGCCTAGCGGCGCCTGCCTTGGCCATCGACCTCGACCTCGCCCGCGAGAAGTTCGAGTCCTCGCGGGACTTCACGATCGGGCTGGAGGAGGAGTTCGCGATCCTCGACCCGCGGACGCTGGAGCTGGAGCACCGCTTCGAGGACGTCTTCGCCGCCTGCCAGCGCGACGAGGTGCTGGCGGAGTCGGCGGCGGGCGAGCTGATCGCCTCGGAGGTCGAGATCCGCTCCGGGCGCAGCGAGACCTTCGCCGAGGCGGTCGAGCGCCAGCGCGAGCGCCGCGCCCGGCTCTTCGAGCTGGTCGAGGGGATGGGGCTGGCGCTGGGGGCGATGGGGACGCATCCCTGGGCCGACTACCTGGAGCAGCGGATCATCGACACCCCGCACTACAACCGCTTGCGCCAGGAACTCGGCTGGGTGGCGCAGCGCAACAACACCTGGAGCCTGCACCTGCACATGGGGGTGCGGGGGGCCGACCGGGCGATCGCCGTCTGCGACTGGCTGCGCGAGCTGCTGCCGCCGCTGCTCGCGGTCTCCGCCAACTCTCCCTTCCTCGACCGCCGCGACACCGGCCTGCACAGCGTCCGCAGCGAGATCTTCACCCGTACCTTCCCGCGCTGCGGGGTCCCCTCGCCGTTCCGCGACTGGGCGACCTACGCGGACTTCGTCGAGACCCTGCAGCGGAGCGGCTCGGTGGTCGAGTCGACGCAGCTGTGGTGGAGCGTGCGGCCGCACCACAACTTCGGCACGGTCGAGGTGCGGATCTGCGATGCGCAGACGCGGGGGGAGGAGTCCTTCGCGGTGGCGGGGCTGATTGCCGCCTGCATCGCCCAGACCGCGCTCGACTACGACGAGCACGGTTACGAAGGCAAGGGGGCGCCGCTTCTGGGTCGCGAGATCGAGGAGAACCTCTGGCGGGCGATCCGCCACGGCGCCGGCGGGCGGATGATCGACTTCCGCCGCGGCGGGGTCGAGGTGGAGACGCGGGCGCTGCTCGAGCAGGTGCTGGTCTGGACCGAGCCGGCGCGGGCGCAGCTCGGGCTGGACCTGAGCCTGCCGGAGCGCAACGGGGCGCAGCGGGCGCGCGAGGCGCTCGACAACGGCATCTCGATCGAGGACGTCTACCGCGACGCGGTGGCGGAAACGCGGCGCACCTACGCGGGGGCCGGTACGGCCGCCGACCGAGGCTAGCCCTGCTCTGAGGCGGTTTCCGCCTGAAATGCGGCCTCGGCGCGGTCTCGCCGCCGTCGTCTATAGACTCCCGCGCCGCTAAAACCACCGGAGGAATACGAACTTGACCGACTTTCTCACCGATTACGGCGTGGTCGTCGCGCTCGTTTGCGCTGGCGCCGCCGTCATCTACGGACTCCTTGTCACCCAGCGCCTGCTTGCGAAGTCCGCGGGCAACGACCGGATGCGCGAAATCTCTGGCGCCGTGCAGGAGGGGGCGCAGGCCTACCTCAGCCGCCAGTACACGATCATCGCCGCGGTCGCCGTCCCGCTCGCCGTCGTGCTTTGGGTCCTGCAGGACTGGCACACCGCACTCGGCTTCGTGATCGGCGGCGTCCTCTCGGGCGCCGCGGGCTTCATCGGGATGAACCTCTCGGTGCGGGCCAACTCGCGCGTCGCCGAGGCGGCCCGCGGCGGCGTGCCGCCGGCGCTCGACGTCGCCTTCAAGGGCGGCTCGGTCACCGGCCTGCTGGTCGTCGGCCTGGCGCTGCTCGGCGTCGCCGGCTACTACGGCGCCCTGGTCCTCGGCGGCGTTGACGACAAGGACGCCGTCGACGCGCTGATCGGCCTCGGCTTCGGCGGCTCGCTGATCTCGGTCTTCGCCCGTCTGGGCGGCGGCATCTTCACCAAGGCCGCCGACGTCGGCGCCGACCTGGTCGGCAAGGTCGAGGCGGGGATCCCCGAGGACGACCCCCGCAACCCGGCCGTGATCGCCGACAACGTCGGCGACAACGTCGGCGACTGCGCCGGCATGGCGGCCGACCTGTTCGAGACCTACGCGGTCACCTCGGTCGCCGTGATGCTGCTCGGCGTCCTCACCTTCAACGTCGACTTCGCCCGCGAGGTGGCGATCTACCCGCTGGTCCTCGGCGGGGTGGCGATCATCGCCTCGATCGTCGGCGCGCTCTGCGTGCGGACGAGCTCCGACAAAGTCGAGGGCGCGCTGTACGTCGGCATGGTCGTCTCCGGCCTGATCTCGATCGCGGCCTTCTACCCGATCACCGACTGGATGATGGACGAACCGCTCCGGGTCGGCGTCCTCGACACCGCCGCCGCGGCGGTCAGCGTCACCGACCTCTGGCTCTGCGCCGTGATCGGCGTCGCGGTGACGGCGCTGCTGTTCGTGATCACCGACTACTACACCTCGACCCGGTTCCGGCCGGTGAAGACGATCGCCCAGGCCTCGGAGACGGGCCACGCGACGAACATCATCCAGGGGCTTGCCCAGGGCTTCCAGTCGACCGCCGCTCCGGCGCTGGTCATCGCCTTCGCGATCCTGGGGGCGAACGAGCTCGCCGGCATCTACGGCATCGGCATCGCCGTGATGGCCCAGCTCTCGCTCTGCGGTCTGATCGTCGCCCTCGACGCCTTCGGGCCGATCACCGACAACGCCGGCGGCATCGCCGAGATGGCCGACCTGCCGGAGGACGTCCGCAACGTCACCGACCCGCTCGACGCGGTCGGCAACACGACCAAGGCCGTCACCAAGGGTTACGCGATCGGCTCCGCCGCGCTCGCCGCGCTGGTGCTGTTCGCCGCCTTCAAGTACGAGCTGGAAGCCGAGGCCCCGGACGGGTTCAACCTCGGCGGCCTCTTCAACCTCAGCAGTCCCGACGTGCTGATCGGGCTGATCATCGGCGGCATGATGGTCTACCTGTTCTCGGCCCTCGCGATCGAGGCCGTTGGCCGCGCTGGCGGCCAGGTGGTCGAGGAGGTGCGCAAACAGTTCCGCGAGCACCCCGGGATCATGGAGGGGACCGAGAAACCCGAGTACGGGAAGACGGTCGCCATCGTCACCGCGGCGGCGCAGAAGGAGATGATCCTGCCGTCGCTGATCCCGATCGTGGTGCCGGTGATCGTCGGCCTGCTCAGCGTCGACGCGCTCGGCGGCCTGTTGATCGGCGTCATCGTCGTCGGCCTCTTCGCCGCAATCTCGATGACCGCCGGCGGCGGTGCCTGGGACAACGCGAAGAAGCTGATCGAGGACGGCGCCCACGGCGGCAAGGGCTCCGAGGCCCACGCCGCCTCGGTGACCGGAGACACCGTCGGCGATCCCTACAAGGACACCGCCGGCCCGGCGATCAACCCGATGATCAAGGTCGCGAACATCGTCGCGATCCTGATCATCCCGATCGTCCACTTCTAGGGCGCAGGACGGCGGCGAGGCCTCTCTCGCCGCCGCAGCCGGGCCGCACCCAACCTCCACTTCGGCAGGTAGAGGTTGGTGCGGCCCGGCTTTTGCGTTTTGGGGGCGGGCGGATCTCGCGAGTTCGCGATAACCCTCCTTGAAGGAGGGTTTTCGCGAACTCGGCGTGAGGAGCGCCTAAGCGATGCCGCCGCGGGGCGGGTCGAGCCAGGCGCCCCCCACCCGAACTGCATCAAATTTTCTACCCAGCAGGTAGAAAAGTTGATGCAGTTCGGGGATCGCTGGCCGTGAGCGGCGGGGTTGTTCGAGTCGGAGTAGGTTCCCGGCGTGATCGAGGACTGGATCAACGTCGCTGATGCCCAGCGGGAGGGCGAAGGCAAGCTTGAGCAGGGGCCGCGCGATTACTTCGCCGGCGGCGCCGGGGACGAGCTGACGCTGCGGGAGAACGTTGCCGCCTGGGGGCACTGGCGGCTGCGCCCGCGGGTGCTGAACGACGTGCGCGAGATCTCGACCGCGGCGCAGGTGCTGGGTAAGCCGGTCGAGCTGCCGGTCCTGGTGGCGCCGGTCGCCTACCAGCGGATGGCGCACCCCGAAGCGGAGGCCGGGATGGCGGCGGGGGCGGCCGCGGCGGGTGCTGCGATGTGTCTCTCGACGCTCGCCAACACCCGCCCGGCCGAAGTCGCGACCGCCGCGCCGCAGGGCCGTCACTGGTTCCAGCTCTACGCCTTCAAGGACGAGGGGGTGACGCGGGCGCTGATGGAGGAGGCGATCGAGGCCGGCTTCGAGGCGATCGTCGTCACCGCCGACGCCCCTCCCGGCGGCAACCGCGAGCGCGACCGCCGCAACCGCTTCGCCCTGCCGCAGGAGCTGGGCACCCCGAGTCTGACCGCGGCCGCCGGCGGCGGGCGGGCGCTGACGATCGAGGAGACCTTCGCGCTGATGAACCACGCCCTCACCTGGGACGACGTCGCCGACCTCGCCTCCGAGTGCAGCGTCCCGGTCCTGGTCAAGGGCCTGCTGACCGCCGAGGACGCCGAGCTGGCGCTCGCGCACGGCGCCGCCGGGGTCGTCGTCTCCAACCACGGCGGCCGCCAGCTCGACCGTTCGCTCGCCACCGCCGACGCCCTGCCGGAGATCGCCGAGACAGTCGACGGCCGCGCCGCCGTCCTCGTCGACGGCGGCATCCGCCGCGGCATCGACGTCGCCACCGCGCTCGCCCTCGGCGCCGACGCGGTGATGGTCGGCCGCCCCGCCCTCTGGGGCCTGGCGGCGGGCGGCAGGGACGGCGTCGCCAGGGTGCTCGGCCTGCTGCGGGAGGAGCTGGAGCTGACCCTGGCGCTCTGCGGCTGCACCTCGCCGTCTCAGCTGACGCGGGCGCACGTGCGGAGGGCGTCCGCGGCGTCCGTATATTCGGTCTGAGTGACCGCTTCACTCACGATCTAGATGGCCCAGCGAATCCCCAGAGACGAGTCGCTGAGCCGCGTCCACGGGGTGGGGGCGCTCTTCTCCGCCGCCTACGGCAACGTCGGCTCCTCGATCTACTACGCCCTTGGCGTCACCGCCGCCTTCGCCCTCGGGCTCACGCCCGTCGCCTTCGTCGTCTCGGGGCTGATCTTCGCCGCCACCGCCGCCACCTATGCCGAGGCGACGGTGATGTTCCCCGAGGCCGGCGATCAGGACGGCGCCGCCGACGATGTCGCCGGGGCTGTCGCCGAGCCAGGGCCAGAAGACGGCCAGGTAGTGGGGCACGAAGAAGGCCGAGATCGCGACCGTGATCGTGTAGTTGAGCATCTGCCCCCAGG
>DATHFL010000265.1:0-3319 GCA_035318125.1 Solirubrobacterales bacterium
CGCCGCGCGAGGCGTTCCTGGGCCGCCAGGAAGTGGTGCCGGTCCGCGAGGCGGTCGGCCGGATCGCCGCCGAGTCGCTGGCCGCCTACCCGCCGGGGATCCCCAACGTCCTCCCCGGCGAGCGCCTCACCCCGGCGACGCTCGACTTCATCCGCGAGAGCCTGGCGCACGGCGGCTATGTCCGCGGGGGCAGTGACCGTGAGCTGAAGACCCTTCGAGTGACGCGCTGAAGCCCTCCTCGCTGTGGCGGGAGGAGCCGGGGGAGGGTCGCCGGACACTCCCCGCTTTTGTCCGGCGACCCTCCCACGGCTCCTCCTCTACGCTGCGAAGGTGTCCAGCTTCGATGCGATTGCGGACTTGCCCCTTCTTATTGATGGTTGTGAGTTCGAAGGGTTGAGCATGGACTGGGGGTCGGTTGAACGGTTGACGACGATCGTCAGGCTGCGGGGGGGCGGCGAGGAGGGGATCGGGGAGGACGTCGTCTACGACGCGATCGACCACATCGGCCAGCAGGACCACGGGCCGCCCGCGGGGCTCGCCGGCAGCTTCACCTTCGCCGAGTTCTCCGACCACCTGGATGGGATCGACCTCTTTCCGGCCGGGCCGCCGGTGCGCGACGACGTCTCCCGCGACTACCGCCGCTGGGCCTTCGAGTCGGCGGCGCTGGACCTGGCGCTGCGCCAGGCCGGCACCAGCCTCGCCGCCGCGCTCGGGCGCGAGCCGCGGCCGGTCAACTTCGTCAACTCGATGCGGCTGGCCGGCTGGGAGGAGGGCCAGCGCTCCTCGATCGAGCCGCTGCTGGCGCGGCTCGCCGCCTACCCGACCCTGCGCTTCAAGCTCGACCCGGCCAACGACTGGGACGACGAGCTGATCGAGGCGCTGGCGGAAACCGGCGCGGTCGACTCACTCGACCTCAAGGGCTTCTACAAAGGCACCCCGGTCGACGTCGAGACCGACCCCGAGCTCTACGGGAAGCTGATCGAGACCTTCCCCGAGGCCTGGCTCGAGGACCCCGACGTGACCGAGGAGACGAAACCGCTGCTCGACCCGGTCTCCGAACGGGTCACCTGGGACGCGCCGATCCACTCGATCGCCGACATCGAGGCGATGCCGTGGTCGCCGCCGCGGACGGTCAACGTCAAGCCCTCGCGCTTCGGCTCGATCCGCAACCTCTTCGCCGCCTACGACTACTGCGAGGAGCGCGGGATCGGCGCCTACGGCGGCGGCCAGAGCGAGCTCGGCCAGGGCCGCGGCCAGATCCAGTACCTGGCCTCGATCTTCCACCCCGACACCCCCAACGACGTCGCTCCCAGCGGCTACAACGACCCCGAGCAGGCGACCAGGCCCGGGCTGCCGACCAGCCCGCTGGAGCCGGCGATCGAGGAGACCGGCTTCCGCTGGAGGCTCTGACCTACAAATCGTCCCCGCATACCGGGGACGATTTGTAGTTAGCCATCCCTAACCGCCTCTTCGGCCGGCCGAATCCGCCGTTTCGGCTACGTTGGACGCCCCGCCAGCGACAAGGAGCCGAGATGCCTGACAAGTCCTTCGCCGACGCCCTCAACGAGCAGATCTCGAACGAGTTCGCCGCCTCGCAGCAGTACGTGGCCGCGGCCGTCTACTACGACGCCGAGACGCTGCCCCGCCTCGCCGCCTTCTTCTACCGCCAGGCGCTGGAGGAGCGCGAGCACGCGATGATGATGATCCGCTACCTGCTCGACGTCGGCGAGGAGGTGCACATCCCGGACATCAAGTCCCAACAGACCAGCTTCGACGACGGTGCCGCTCCAGT
Organism: Solirubrobacterales bacterium; assembly: GCA_035318125.1. Classification (GTDB taxonomy): domain Bacteria; phylum Actinomycetota; class Thermoleophilia; order Solirubrobacterales; family 70-9; genus VAYN01. The sequence goes on from DATHFL010000265.1 coordinate 1,793, forward strand.
GCGGATGGCGCTCAAACAGGAGCGGCGGGTCAGCGACGAGATCTTCGCCCTCTTCGAGCTCGCCCGCGAGCTGAAGGACTACCGGGCCGAGCAGTTCCTGCAGTGGTTCGTCAAGGAGCAGGTCGAGGAGGTGGCGCTGATGAGCGACCTCCTCAACGTGGTCGAGCGCTCGAAGGACAACCTGCTGCTGGCCGAGGACTACATCGCCCGCGAGAAACTCGGCGAAGAGGGCACCGACCCCACCGCCCCGCCCGCTGCGGGGGAGTAGAGGTCCGGCGCCAGGTCAGGCCCTCAAGCCTGAGTAACGAGCAGCCCTCCGAGCGCGGCAAAGGTGGATATTCCAAAGCTAAGTCCCGCGACCATGAGAGCGTGCCTCAGACCACTGAGGTCGACCATGAGAGCGTGCCTCAGACCACTGAGGTCTTCGTCCATACGGTCGAACCTGCGGTCGAATTTGTCGTTCATCTGCCGCAGCTCTGCTCTGAGCTCGGCAAAGCCTTCATTCATCTTCCGGTCAGCCGTGGCGAAGCCCTCTTTCATCTCGCCTTCGAGACGCATGAATCGCTCGTCAACCCGAACGAAGCCATCGTCCACGCGCCGGTTCAGTTCGTCGAGTCTGTCGTCGTTCCAGTTGCTCACTTCTCCCCCCATGATTTCCGCCTCCATCATCAGCGTCTCCATCAGAAGAGCGTAGCAGACAGAACGTTTCGTGGCCTCAGCCGAGCCAGCCGGCGCGGCGGCGCATCGTTTTGATGCGGCGGAACTCGGCGATGTCCTCACGCAGGGCGGCGGGGGCGGGGGCGGGGAGGAAGCGGACCGGAAGCGGCGACTCGGTCACCTCGCCTTCCTGGGCGCTGATGCGGTAGGCGCGGGCGCCGCGGCGGGCGGTCAGGGCGGAGGGGCTGCCGTCGCCCTCCCAGAGCAGGCCCGCGTAGTCGTCGAGGCCGTAGCCGCTCGGCATCCCGTCGCCGACGGCGTCGAGGAAGGCCGCCCGGCGCTCGGGTTCGTTGTTGTAGTGGACGCAGAGGCTGCCGGAGAGGAGGCCGAGCCCGGCGGCGGCGCGGGGCTTGCCCGAGGACTTGGTGATGCCGGCTTCGAACCAGCACATCGCCCCGGCGCTCTGGCCGGCGAGGACGATCCCCTGGCGCCAGGCGAGGCTGAGGATCGAGGCGATGTCGTGCGCCTCCCAGACCGCCAGCAGGTTGACCATGCTGCCGCCGCCGACGTAGACCAGGTCCTGGGAGAGAATGTGGTCGCGCAGCTCCAGCGGCCGCCGCCCGAGCCGGAAGAGCGAGACGTCGGAGGGCTCGCAGGGGCGCTCGCCGAAGGCAGAGTAGAAGCTGGCGATCTGGTCGGAGGTGTCGCCGCTCGCGGTCGGGAGGATGCAGATACGCGGCCGCTCGCCGCCACGCTCGCCGGCGAGGCGGAGGAGCAGCTCGCAGACCGCCCGGTCCGCCGGCCGCGAGCTGAACTCGTGGCCGCCGAGGGCGAGGATGCGGCGCACCGGCGTCGCCGCCTCTGGGAGCC
>DATHFL010000266.1:0-2430 GCA_035318125.1 Solirubrobacterales bacterium
CGCTGCCGTTCGCGGTCGAAGGCCACTTCGGAATCCTCGGCACCAGCTTCAACCCCGACATGTCCCAGCACCTGCTGGCGACCGACCGCCTCGCCGAAGGCCACTCCTCCCAGCTCCTCAACCAGGGCTATCCGTTGGGCCCCCACGCAATCGTCGTCGCCCTCAACAAGGGCCTGGGGATCGGCCTCGTCCAGGGCTTCAGCGGTCTCACGATCGCCGTCGCCATCCTCGCCTCCCTCACGGCCCTCGCCGCCTTCCGAGATCTCCCCCCGATCCCCCGCACCGCCGCCGCCCTCCTGGTCGCCCTCACCTACGTAGTCGCCTCCTACTTCGCCCAAGGCGCCTTCAAGGAGACCATGCAAGCCCTCTTCCTCCTCGCCTTCGTGCTCGCCCTCCGCGAGTCGGATCGAAGCTGGAGAGAGCTCACCCTGCGTTATGTGCCAGCTGCCCTAATCGCAGTGGGCTCGATCTACACGTACAGCTTCCCCGGCTTGATCTGGCTGGGTGGGGCAGCAGCGATTTGGGTGCTTGCCGAAATCGCCCGAACCCTGAGCGGAAAGGCTCCTCGCGCGGGTGGCGACGATCGGGAGGACTCTCCCGGTAGGGAGAGCCCCCGATCGGAGACAGGACCCGCGGGCCATGCGCTCGGACCCTCGCCGGTTCGCGCCGTCCTTCTAGGGCTGGTCGTCCTCATAGGCCTCGCCGCCCCCGAGCTCGGCCGCATGCTCGACTTCCAGCGCTTCGAGACCTTCGACCCCAACGGCCCCGGCCTAGGCAACCTCTTCGGCCAGATCTCCCCCTTCGAGGCCCTCGGCATCTGGCCCTCGGGCGACTTCCGCCTGGCGCCGGGTGACGGCGCCGTGCCGGCGTTCGCCTACTACCTCGGCCTCGCCTTCGCCCTCGCGCTCTTCGTCTACGGCTTCGTCCAGCTCTGGCGCCGCCGCGAGACCGCGATCCTCGCCGGCGTCGGCGCCGCGGCGCTCGCCTATGCGGCCGCTCGCGTCGCCGGTACCCCCTACACCGCCGCCAAGGCGATCGAGATCGGCGCGCCTCTCGTCGCACTGACGATTCTCCTGCCTCTGCTCACGTGGGCGTGGCGCGAAAGTCAACCTGTGGTTGACAAAAGCGCCTTGGGGCGGCTCGGCGCGCCAGTTGCGGCCGCCTCATTCGTCGCGGCGGCGGGGATCTGCTCGCTCCTCGCCCTCGCCAACGCGCCCGTAGGCCCGACCTCCTACTCCTCGACCCTCAGCGAGTACCGCAAGCTCGTCGGCGAAGGGCCGACCCTGATCGTCGCCTCGCCGCAGCTCCTCGACGAAGAGCACGGCGTTCCGTACCTCTCCTGGGAACTCCGCGGCGGCCGGGTCTGCATCCGCTCGACCGAGGAAGGGGGGGAGCTCCCAGCTGGCGTGCGCTTCGTGATCGGCGAAGGCGACGACTGGACCCTGCGCAGGGTGTCGAATCCCGTCCCCGGCAAGACCCCCTGCCCGCTGATCGCCGTCCGCCAGGCGCGGCAGGACCCCGCCCGCTGATCTCCGCGTACCATCCCCACGCATGGAGGCCGCGACCGAGAAGACCACCTACACCCTGCCCGACGGCAAGCCGCTGGAGCTGCCCGCTGGCGCCACCGGCGCCGACGCCGCCGCGGCGATCGGTCCCGGCCTCGCCAAGGCGGCGCTGGCGATCAAGGTCGACGGCGAGCTGCGCGACCTGGCGGCGCCGCTGCCCGCAGGGGGCGGCGAGGTGGCGATCCTCACCGACCGCGACCCCGAGGCGCTGGAGCTGATCCGCCACGACGCCGCCCACGTGATGGCCGAGGCGGTGGTCGACCTCTATCCCGGCACCAAGGTGACGATCGGGCCGCCGATCGAGTCCGGCTTCTACTACGACTTCGAGTTCCCGTCCGGTACAAGGATCACCGACGAGGACCTGCCGAAGATCGAGGAGGCGATGCGCCGGCACATCGGCGCCGACGAGGAGTTCTCGCGCCGCGACGTCCCCGTCGCCGAGGCGCTCGAGATCTTCCGCGCCCAGGACCAAGGCTTCAAGGTCGAGCTGATCGAGGACCTCGTCCGCGACGAGGGCGTCGAGACCGTCTCGCTCTACCGCAACGGTCCCTTCGAGGACCTCTGCCGCGGCCCCCACGGCCCCTCGACCGGCCGCATCAAGGCGATCAAGCTGAATTCGGTCGCCGGCGCCTACTGGCGCGGCGACGAGGAGCGCGAGAGCCTCACCCGCATTTACGGCACCGCCTTCTTCTCGAAGAAGGACCTCGAGGAGCACCTGGAGCGCCTCGAGCAGGCCAAGGAGCGCGACCACCGCCGCCTCGGCCCCCAGCTCGGCCTCTTCATGCTGCGCAAGGAGGCGCCGGGGATGCCCTTCTGGCTGCCCAACGGCACCACCCTGCTGCGCTCGATCGAGGCCGAGGTCCGC
>DATHFL010000267.1:0-2953 GCA_035318125.1 Solirubrobacterales bacterium
CGGTAGGCGATTTCCTGGCAGGCGTAGCAGCCGGTCTTGCCGGGGACGTAGAACGGCCCGACCCTGGCGACCGGCGGAAAGTGGCTCATCGTGATGTAAGGGATGCCGGCGGCGAAGCAGGCCGAGTTGCACCAGCGCTCGATGTCGTGGGCGGGCCAGTCGGCGGCGTCGATGACCACGTCCGCGCCCGCGATGAACTCGCCGATCTCGGCCTCGCTCTCCAGCCGGCGCGCCTCCGCCGTGAACCGGGTCGAGGAATTGAAGGCACGCAGGCGTGCCGCTGCGCACTCGACCTTGAGCAGGCCGAGGTCGGCCTCGGTGTAGAGGATCTGGCGGTTGAGGTTGCTGATCTCGACCCGATCGCTGTCGATCATCCGCATCTCGCCGACGCCCGTGCAGGCGAGCGCCCAGGCCGACCAGCCGCCGAGGCCGCCGACTCCGAGGACGGCGACCTTGGCCTCGCGCAGCCGTTCCTGGCACTGCGAGGCCGTCAGGCCATCGCTGACGATGTCGCTGAAGTAGCAGAGCTGGCGATCGAACCGGGCCAGCTCCCCCGGCGCCAGCTGCTCGTCGTCGGCCGCGTCCTCGATCGCTCCCATCGCCTGCAGCCCCGAGACCGCCTGGTCCACCGTCTCCCGGCCGAACTCGTCGTGCAGCTGTTCGAGCGTGTGCCCGCCGTCGAGCGCGAGCAGCAGCTTCCGTTCTCCCTCGTCCGGCTGCTCGATCCGGATGTCGCCGTCGGCGCTCGGTCGCATCAGGACGATGTCGCCCTCGGGCGTTTCGATCTCTTCGGTCGTCCGTTTGATCCTCGGCTTGCGCAAAGTCCCACCCTCCCTGGTTGCTCTCCTGGCGCAGTAGACCGTCGCACCTAAGGAGAGGGTTACGAAACGATTTCCGCTGAGCGGCGGGACTTAACCCACCAACGAGCGCGCTCGTCGCAGGACGGCGTCGGTCATCGGGACCGTGAGCTTGCCGGTGAAGGTGTTCTGCTGGCTCGGGTGGTAGCAGCCGAGCAGCCGCCAGCGGCCGACCTCGGCCTCGGCGCCGTGGCCGAACTTCGGCCGCGGCCGCGGCACCTCCTCGCCGAGCGCCCGCGCCGCCCGCAGGACGCCGTCCCAGCCGAAGGAGCCGAGGGCGACCAGGACCCGGCACCGCTCCAGCAGGCGCAGCTCGCGCTCCAGGTAGGGGAGGCAGTTGTCGCGCTCCTCGGGAGTCGGCTTGTTGGCCGGCGGCGCGCAGCGGACGGTCGCGGTGATGTAGGCGTCGCGCAGTTCCAGGCCGTCCCCGCGCCACTCCGACTGCGGCTGATTCGCGAACCCCGCGCGGTGCAGGGCGGCGTAGAGCCAGTCGCCGGAGCGATCGCCGGTGAACATGCGCCCGGTGCGGTTGGCGCCGTGGGCCGCCGGTGCCAGGCCGACGATCGCCACCCGCGCCTCGGGGTCGCCGAAGCCGGAGACCGGCCGCGCCCAGTACTCCTGGCCCCGGTAGCGCCGCGGCGGGTTGGTCGCCTGGTCCTCGCGCCACTCGACCAGGCGCGGGCAGCGGCGGCAGCCGTGCACCTCCTCCGCCAGGGCGGCGAGCGCGCGACCGGCCTCGGAGCTCATAGGCTTCCCCTCGTCGTCATGCCACCGAACCGAATCACGCGCGGCCGAGCCGTGCTCCGCGCCCTCCCGCTTGGAGCGGCGCTCGTCCTCCTCGCAATCGCCCTGGCCGGCTGCGGGGGCGGCGGCTCGGGGGGCAAGAGCGAGCGCGAACGCGACGTCAAGGTCTTGAACGAAGTCCTCGGCCGGCAGCTGGCGGCGGTCGACGCCTACGGGCGGGTGCTGCCCAACCTGCGCGGCGCCGACCTCGCCGCGGCCCGCCAATTCCGCGCCCAGGAACAGGAACACGTCGACGCGACGACGAAGACCCTGCGCGGGCTCGACGCCGAGGCCGACCCGCCCGAGGAAACGATCGAGGCAACCGACCTGCAGACCCGCACCGACAACCTCGAGTTCCTCTACGAGATGGAAAGCGCGACGATCGACGCCGAGCTGAGCGCCGTCGGCAGGCTGACGATCGATTGGCCGCGGCCGCTGGTCGCCTCGATGGCGGCGAACCAGGCGCAGCGGCTCGTCCTCCTGCGCCGCGCCCTGGGCGCGAAACCGCTGGAAGCGATCCCCTCGGCCTTCGAGACCGGCGAAACGCCCGCCCCAGAAGGGATGATGGGCGGGTGACCGGGCCCCTCTACGCGATCGGACGCTTCTGCTCGCGCCACCACTACCCGGTGATCGCCGCCTGGGTCGCCCTCGCGATCGCGCTGCTGGCGATCGGCCACGCCTCGGGCAGCAAGACGAGCGAAAACCTCACCCTGCCCGGCACCGACTCGACGACGGCGACCGAACTGCTCGAAGACGACCTGCCCGAACAGGCCTACGGCAGCAACCCGCTGGTCCTCGAAGCGCCGAACGGCAAGCTGACCGATCCCAAGTACGCGCAGCCGGTCGCCGAAACCGTGAAGCGGCTGAACGCGCTTCACGACGTCAACTCGGCGGTCAGCCCGCTGAGCCCGCAGGGCGCGGCCTTCCTCAGCAAGGACCAGAGCGTCGGCTACGTCCCGGTCGTGCTCTCGGTCGGGCCGGGGGAGATCGACGAAACCCAGGCGCAGCGGATCCTCGACTCGGCCGAGCCGGCCAAAGCGGCGGGCCTCGAGACCGCGGTCGGCAGCTACGTCGGCCAGCAGCTCTCGAAGCCGGCGACCGAGACCAGCGAGGCGATCGGCCTCGCCGCGGCGGTGATCATCCTCCTCTTCGCCTTCGGCACGGCGACGGCGATGATGCTGCCGATCGTCTCGGCGGTGATCGGGCTCGCCTGCGCGCTCTCGATCATCCGCCTGCTCGAGCACGTGCTGGAGGTGCCGGGGGTGGCCGCGACCCTGGCGACGATGATCGGCCTCGGCGTCGGCATCGACTAC
>DATHFL010000268.1:0-7573 GCA_035318125.1 Solirubrobacterales bacterium
GGGGTGTGGGGCGGCGGCCTGCTCGGCGACGTCGGCGGCAAGCCGGTGATGGACTTCGCCGGTTCCTCCGTCGTCCATCTCACCGGTGCCACCGGGGCGCTGGCGGCGCTGCTGCTGCTCGGCCCGAGGATCGGCAAGTACGACGCGAACGGCGAGCCGCGGGCCATCCCAGGTCACTCGATGCCGCTCGTCGGCCTCGGCGTGATCATTCTCTGGATCGGCTGGTTCGGCTTCAACGGCGGCTCCACCTTCGGCGCCGAAGGGAACCTGTTCGGCGAGGTGATGCTCAACACCCAGCTGGCGGCCGCCGCCGGCGTGATCGGCGCCAGCCTCGCGATCTACATGAAGAGCAGAACGCTGGACGTCGGCATGGCCGGCAACGGCGCGATCGCCGGTCTGGTCGGCATCACCGCTCCGTCTGGCTTCGTGGAGTACTGGGCGGCGCCGATCATCGGCTTCATCGCGGGCCTGATCGTCGTCTACGCGGTACTGGCGATCGACCGGCTCCTCGACGATCCGGTCGGGGCTCTTTCCGCCCACGGACTGGCCGGAATCTGGGGCACCCTCGCGGTGGGCCTCTTCGCCTCACCGCGGTTGATCGCCGAAGGGGCGGCTCCGGGTGTCTGGTACTCAATCACCGACAGCGTGCCGTTCAGCGCCACGTTTGGTCAGCTGGGGGTCCAGGGCCTGGCGGTCCTGTTCACCTTCCTGGTCGTCTTCGCGATCTCGATCGCCACGTTCGCGCTGATCAAAGCGACGATCGGTCTGCGGGTGCCGCCCGAGGAGGAGGACGCGGGCCTCGACATCAGCTCCCACGGCATGTACGGGTACCCGGAGGCGTTCATCCCGCAGCCGGAGTACTCGACGGGCCTGCCGGGGACGTCATCCCGCCAGGGAGCCCCGGTGCCGGCCCCTGCACCTGCCCAGATGACCGCAACCGAGACCCCATAGGAGGGCTGAGCGCATGAAGAAGATAGAGGCGTTCATCCGCCACGAGGCGTTCGAGCCGATCCGGACCGAGCTGCTCGACAAGGGCTTCCCGTCCCTGTCGATCATCGAGGCCAAGGGCTCGGGCCGCCAGAAGGGCATCGTCGAGCGCTACCGGGGGTCGACCCTGACGGTCAACGTCCGTCCCAAGATCAAGCTCGAGGTCGTGATCGAGGACAAAGACAAGGACGTGGTCGTCGAGACGATCCTCAAGCACGCCCGCACGGGCGAGGTCGGCGACGGCAAGATCTTCGTGCTGCCGGTGGAGGAGGCGATTCGCATCCGCACCGGCGAGGACGGGCAGTCCGTCCTCCAACTGCACGAGGAGTCGGAGATCCCCAGCTAAAGCGCCGAAGTCCCACCTTCGGCAACTCCGACACTCCCCCAGAAACAAGAGCCAGCGGGGCGGCCTCCGGGTCGCCCCGCTCTTTTGTCCCTTCGAGACGCAGCGCCGGGGCGACCCGGTTAGCCTCGACCCATGGCCGACCAGCGGATCTCACTCAGCGAGGCGGCGCGGCGCTCGGGGGTGCCGTCGAGCACGCTGAAACGGTGGGCCGAGGAGGGGATCGTGCCGGTGCGGCGCGGGCGCTGGACGGCCACGGCGGCGGCGCAGGCGCGGGTGGTGGGGCGGATGCGCGAGCGCGGCTACTCCCTGGAGGACCTGAAGAGCGCCGGCCGCGAGGGCCGGCTCGCCTTCGGCTTCACCGAGGAGCTCTTCGGCGAGGCCGAGGGCGAGCGCTCGGTCGAGCAGGTGGCGGAGGAAACCGGCCTCGAGCCGGAGCTGGTCGAGCGCATCCTCGCCATCCTCGGCACCCCGACCGGCCGCCAGCGCGGCCTCAGCGAGGAGGACGCGGCGGCGCTCCGCCACTGCGCCCGCGTCCTCGCCGCCGGCTTCCCGCTCGTCGCCTTCCTGCAGCTGGTCCGCGTCTACGCGCAGTCGATGCGGCGGATCGCCGACGCCGAGGTGCGGCTCTTCCACCTCTACGTCCACGAACCGCTGATCCGCGACGCCGTCCCCGAGCTGGAAATGGCCGAGGAGATGGGGGAGCTGGCCGGCGACATCCTGCCGCTGGCGGCGCCGCTGACCGAGTACCTGCACCAGCGCTACCTGCGCTTCTTCGTCGAGCAGGACGTGGTCGGCCACATGGAGGCCGACGCGACCAGGATGGAGACGGCCGAAATCGAACTCGGCCACGTCAACGTCACCCTCTGCTTCATCGACCTCACCGGCTTCACCCGCTACACCGAGGAGGAGGGGGACATCGAGGCGCTCGACGTGGTCGAGAACTTCGTCGCCACGGTCGAGGCGACGCTGCCGCCGGAGGCGACGATCGTGAAGACGATCGGCGACGAGGTGATGATCGTCTCGCCCGACCCCGGCTCGCTGACCGAGTGGGCGGTCGAGTTCCTCACCCGCTTTCCGCGGCGGCCGCAGCCGCGGGTCGGGATCCACTTCGGCGACGCCGTCTACCGCGACGGCGACTACTTCGGCAGCCAGGTCAACCTCGCCCACCGGGTCGTCAACCGGGCGCTGGCCGGCGAGATCCTGGTCACCGACGCGGTCTGCGGCTCGATCGCCGCCAGCGAGATCCTCCGGTTCGAGCCGATCGGCGAGGTGAAGCTGAAGGGCTTCCCGGCCCCGACCGAGCTCTTCGTCGTCCGCCCGGCATGAGCGCCGGGGAGCTGCTGGCGCGGGTCGAGGCTGGGGGGCTGATCGCGCCGCCGGCGCCGCTGGTGGCGATGCTCTCGGGCGGCCGGGACTCGGTCTGCATGCTCGACCTGGCGGTGCGGGCGCGGGGCGCCGATGCGGTGACCGCGCTCCACGTCAACTACGGGCTGCGCGAGGAGGCGGACGGGGACGAGCGCCACTGCGCCGAGCTCTGCGCGCGGCTCGGGGTGGCGCTGGAGGTGGAGCGGCCGCGGCGGCCACGGGACGCGGGCAACCTGCAGGCCTGGGCCCGCGAGGTCCGCTACGCGGCGGCGGCGCGGCTGGCGGAGGAGCGGGGGGCGACGATCGTCACCGGCCACACCGCCGACGACCAGGTCGAGACGATCCTCTACCGGCTCGCCTCCTCGCCGAGCCGGCGGGCGCTGCTTGGGATGCGGCCCCACGACGGGCGCCTGGCGCGGCCGCTGCTCGGCACCACCCGGGCCGAGACGACCGCCTACTGCGAGGAGCGGGGCCTCGCCTGGCGCGACGACGCCAGCAACGAGGGCGACGCCTACGCGCGCAACCGGATCCGCCGGGGGCTGGTCCCGGAGCTGGAGCGGGCCCACCCGGCGGCGCGGGAGAACGTGCTGCGGACGGCGGCGCTGCTGCGCGAGGAGGCGGAGCTGCTCGACTCGCTGGTCGACGCCGAGCTGGCGGGAGGGGAGGGGGCGCCGCCCGGCGCGATCGCCCAGAAGTGCTTCGCCGCCCTGCACCCGGCGCTGCGCCGCCTCGTCCTCCAGCGCCTCGCCGACGAGGCCGCCGGCCGCCCGGTCCCCGGCGCCGCCCGCTTCGCCGAGCAGGTCGCCGGCCTGCGCCGCGGCGGCTCGTCCCTCGACCTCGGCGGCGGCGTCCGCGCCGTCCTAGAGCGCGGCATCCTCCGCGCCGACGGGCCGAAAACCCCCCAGTAGTCCCGCCGACGGGCCGAAATGTCCCATATAGATGGACATTTCGGCCCGTCGGCGGGAGGAGTTCGACATTGCGGCCTGTCGCCTAGACTGCGCGCCGTGAACGGCGGCGACCCGGCGATCGGCGAGACCCTTGTCGCCAGAGACGACCTGCAGCGCCGCATCGCGGAGCTGGGGGCGGAGATCAGCCGCGACTACGGGGGCAAGGAGCTGATCCTGGTCGGGGTGCTGAAGGGCGCCGTCCTCTTCCTCGCCGACCTGATGCGCCACATCGAGGTCCCCTGCGAAATCGACTTCATGGCGGTCTCCAGCTACGGCTCGCAGACCGACTCCTCCGGCGTCGTCCGCATCCTCAAGGACCTCGACGAGCCGATCAAGGACCGCCACGTCCTCATCGTCGAGGACATCGTCGACTCCGGCCTCACCCTCCAGTACCTGATCCGCAACCTCGAAGCCCGCGACCCCGCCTCGCTGCGGGCCTGCGCCCTGCTCTGCAAGCCCGAGCGCCTGCGGGTCGACCTCTCACCGCACTACGTCGGCTTCGAGATCCCCAACCGGTTCGCGATCGGCTACGGCCTCGACCACGCCCAGAAGTACCGAAACCTCGATTTCGTCGCGGCCTTAGCCGAATAGCGGAAAATCCGCCCTGGTACGCTGATTTCTCCTCGTGAGGCGGTTTTTCAAAAGCGCGGCGTTTCCGATCCTGCTCGTCGTAATCCTGGCGTTCATCGCCCAGAAAGTGATCAGCGGCGGCGACGGCACCGAAGCCCCGCCCTACAACGAACTGGTCGCCCCGAAGACGGGCCTGATCGCCGAGCGCAAGATCGAAGAGGTTTCGATCAACACCAAGGACAACACGCTCGACGTCAAGCGCACCAACGGCGAAAGCTTCTCCACCGGCTACCCGCCCAACACCGAGCAGACGCTGATCAACGAGCTCGAGGCGGCCGAAGTCGAGACCAAGGTCCACGGCTCCGGCAGCTCCGGCCTGCTCTCGCTGCTGACCCTGATCCTGCCCTTCATCCTCTTCTTCGGCTTCTGGATCTTCCTCATGAACCAGATGCAGGGCGGCGGCAGCCGGGTGATGAACTTCGGCAAATCGAAAGCCAAACGGATGGCGGTCGACGCGCCGAAAATCACCTTCCGCGACGTCGCCGGCGTTGACGAGGCGGTGCAGGAGCTCGAGGAGATCAAAGAATTCCTCGAGAACCCGAAGAAGTTCCAGGCGCTCGGCGCCCGGATCCCCAAGGGCGTCCTCCTCTACGGACCGCCCGGGACCGGCAAGACCCTGCTCGCCCGCGCCGTCGCCGGCGAGGCCGGCGTGCCCTTCTTCTCGATCTCCGGCTCGGACTTCGTCGAGATGTTCGTCGGCGTCGGCGCCAGCCGCGTCCGCGACCTCTTCGAGCAGGCGAAGCAGAACTCGCCCTGCATCATCTTCATGGACGAGATCGACGCCGTCGGCCGCCACCGCGGCGCCGGCATGGGCGGCGGCCACGACGAGCGCGAGCAGACCCTGAACCAGCTGCTGGTCGAGATGGACGGCTTCGAGATGAAGGACAACATCATCCTCATCGCCGCCACCAACCGGCCCGACATCCTCGACCCGGCGCTGCTGCGGCCCGGCCGCTTCGACCGCCAGGTCGTCGTCGACCGCCCCGACCGCAAGGGCCGCAAGAAGATCCTCGAGGTCCACACCCGCGGCAAGCCGCTGGGGCGCGAGATCGACCTCGACACGCTCGCCGGCCAGACCCCCGGCTTCACCGGCGCCGACCTCGCCAACCTGATCAACGAGGCCGCCCTTTTGACCGCCCGCTCCGGCAACCGCGAGATCACGATGAAGGAGCTCGAGGAGGGGATCATGCGGGTGATCGCCGGGCCGGAGAAGAAGACCCGGGTGATGAGCGAAAAGGAGCGCCTCGTCACCGCCTACCACGAGGTCGGCCACGCGATCGTCGGCCAGCTGCTCGAGCACACCGACCCCGTCCACAAGATCTCGATCATCAGCCGCGGCCAGGCGCTCGGCTACACGATCAGCCTGCCGACCGAGGACAAGTTCCTGACCACCCGCGCCGAGCTGACCGACACGATGGCGATGACGCTGGGCGGCCGCGCCGCCGAGGAGATCGTCTTCGGCGAGATCACCACCGGCGCCTCCAACGACCTCGAAAAGGTGACCGAGACGGCGAAGCGGATGGTGATGCGGTTCGGGATGTCCGAGCGCCTCGGCCCGCGCGTCTTCGGCCACGACCGCGGCCAGCCGTTCCTCGGCCGCGAGTTCAGCGCCGAGCCCGACTACTCCGACGAGATCGCCCGCGAGATCGACGACGAGATCCGCCGCATCGTCGAGAGCGCCCACCAGACCGCCAAGAGCCTGCTGAACGAACGCCGCGACGATCTCGAGCGGGTCTCGAAACTGCTGCTGGAGCGGGAGACGATCGATGCCGAGCAGTTCGTCGCCCTGCTCGAAGGCAAGCCGGCGGAGGAGGTCTTCACCGACGACGAGGAGCCGACCAAGCCGGCCGAGCCGACGCCTGAGCCGGAGCCCGCCGCGCGCGAGGGCGCTCGCCCGAATCCGCAGCCCCGCCCAGGCTTCGCCGGCGGCGACGCGTCCTGACCGGCGCCTGGCGGCGTCGTCGGTCGCTCATGTGCAGAGCACACTTCGCTCCCTGCGTCCTTGCCATGCTTGGTCAGGACGCGTCGCCATGAAATTGATGGGAGTTGTCAACGTAACCCCTGATTCCTTCTCGGACGGGGGGCTCTACCTTGACCCCGGAGCGGCGATTGCGCACGGGCGGGAGCTGGCGGCGGCGGGGGCGGAGGTCCTCGACGTCGGCGGCGAATCGACCCGGCCGGGGGCCGAGCCGGTGGACGAGGCGGAGGAGCTGCGGCGGGTCGTCCCCGTGATCGAGGGACTGGCCGGCGCCGGGGCCGAGGTCTCCGTCGACACCTCGAAGGCCGCCGTGGCCGCCGCTGCGCTCGACGCCGGCGCGACGATCGTCAACGACGTCACCGCCCTGCGCGGCGACCCCGCGATGGCCGGCCTCTGCGCCGAGCGCGGCGCCACCGTCGTCCTCATGCACATGCTCGGCGAGCCGCGGACGATGCAGGCGGACCCGCGCTACGACGACGTCGTCGCCGAGGTCGGGGCCTTCCTCGCCGAGCGCTTGGAGGCGGCGGTCGCCGCCGGCGTCGCCGAGGAGCGGGTCTGGCTCGACCCCGGGATCGGCTTCGGCAAGACCGCCGCCCACAACATGGAGCTGCTGCGCCGCCTCGGCGAGCTGCGCGAGCTCGGCCGGCCGCTGGTGATCGGCACCTCGCGCAAGAGCTTCATCGGCAAGGTCGACGGCTCCCCCGCCGACCAGCGCCTCGGCGGCACCATCGCCTCCTCGGTCCTCGCCGCCGCCGAGGGCGCCGAGGTGCTGCGCGTCCACGACGTCGCCGAGCTGCGCCAGGCGCTGAGCGTGGCGGCGGCGATCCTCGGGTAGGTTCCAACGTCATGGAGAGCCACGGCAACGGGATCGAGTCGAGCGCCGAAATCGAGCTGCGCGGGCTCTCGATCTACACCCACCACGGCGTCTCCGAAGCCGAGCAGGAGGTCGGGCAGCGGCTCGAGTTCGACATCTCCTTCGACGTCCCCGACTGCGACGCGGTGCTGACCGACCGGCTCGAGGACACCGTCGACTACGCCCAGGTCTGCGACATCGTCACCCTCGCCGCCACCGAGCGCAGCTACAAGACCCTGGAGCGCCTGGCGCAGGTGGTCGGGCAGCGGCTGATCGAGCGCTACGGCTGCGAATCGGTCCGCGTCCGCGCCGCCAAGCCCGAGCCGCCCTTGCCGCTGGCGATCCAGGAGGTCGCGGTCGAGGTCACCCAGGAACGCGTAGTCGAAGAAGACGAAGAGGCCGGGGGCTGACCCCTTGCCCGGCGAGCACCGCACGGGCTACCTCGGGCTCGGCTCCAACGTCGGCGA
>DATHFL010000269.1:0-3904 GCA_035318125.1 Solirubrobacterales bacterium
GGAAGCTCGATGTTGAGCCCGACCGAGAGGCCGCCGGCCTCGGCGGCGCCGCGGTTGGCCGCCTCCATCAGGCCGGGGCCGCCGCCGGTGATCACCGTGTAGCCGTGGCGGGCGAGGCAGACGGCGGTCTCGCGGCAGAGCTCGTACCAGGGGTGGTCCTCGGCGATTCGCGCCGAGCCGAAGATCGAGACGCCTTCCTCGACGTCGCGGAGGGCGTGGAAGGCGCCATCGATCTCCTCGTGGATGCGGTTGACGCGGCGCGCGTCGTCGGTCTCCTTGTCGACCGGGACGCGCAGCAGGTGCCGGTCGTGCCGGGCCCCGTCGCCGCCGTTCGCTCCGTCCCTACCCGCCATGGACCAAGTAGAGCACAGGGCCGCCGGGCTCAGACGGTGTGGGTGCCGGCGGCGAGGATGCCTTCCACTGTGGCGGCGACTTCGTCGGGGTCCTTGCCGTCGACGTCGACCGCGTGGCCCGCGAGCTCGCCCAGGTCCTCGAACTGCGACCAGAGGTTGGGGACGACCTCGGGCTCGGGGAGGGCGACCAGTTCGCGCGCCTCGACGCGGCTCGCGCAGAGCGCCAGCGGCGCCCAGAGGACGACGTAGACGACCCGGAAGCCGGCGTTCCGCAGCGTCGTCCGCAGCGGGTCGAGGAACCAGCGCGGGAGGACGATCCCGTCGATCACCGTGAAGTAGCCGGCCTCGGCGTATGTGGCCGCGGCCTGCCCGACGACCCCCATCACGACCTCGTTCTGCTTCTGCGCCTCCGGCTTCCACGGCTCCAGATGGCCGCCGCGGATGAAGTCGAAGAAGCGGTCGGATTCGAGGTGAACCCCGACCGCCGCCCGCTCCGCGAGCACACTCGCGATCGTCGACTTGCCGACCCCGGGCGGGCCGGTGAGGATGAGGACTGGCCGGTCGCTCATCGTTCCGTCGCCGCCACTCCCTCAGCCAACATGAGGGGAGTATCGCCGAGGCCGCCTAACGGTCGCGGTGTCTCACCAGCACGATCGAGCGGCGGTCGGATTCGCCGCTGCGCAGCGTCGCTGTCGCGGTGACCGGCAGGCGATGGCGATGCGAGAGAAGCGCGCGGCCCTTGCGGGTCAGACGCAGCATCACCGCCCGCCGGGTATCGGTCGGCACGCGATAGCCGGCGCGGCCGACCGTGACGGCCCCCCTCTTCAGCCTGATCGCGCCGCCGCAGACGCTGCTGGCGTCGCCTTCCTGGCAGCGAAGGCGAATCTTGGCGCGACCTCGCACGACCGCTGCGCGAGCGCTGGCGATCGAAACCGCAAGGTCCCCCGGAACGATGCGGCCGACGAGGCCGCCGCGGCGCGGCACGTATCGCTGGCAGCTGCTGCCGCCTACGCAGGGACTGTCTCCCCAGGCGCTGTACCAGAGGGCGCCGTCCGGCCCGAGCGTCACGTCGACGGGAAAGCTCCCCCCGAACGGCAGGTCGACCTGCGTCATGCGCCCGCTGGGGGAGATCCTCCCGATCCTGCCAACTCCGTTGGGGAACCAGAGCCTCCCGTCGGGTCCCGTGACGATGGGGCCCAGCATCCACTCGACGGCGTCGGTTTTCGGCTGGCGCAGGGGAAATTCGCTGACCTTCCCGGAGAGCGTCATGCGCCCGACACCCCTCCAGTAGGTGAACCAGATGTTCCCGTCCGGCCCGGTGGTGATCCCCACTGGCCTGCTGGGGACCGGGAACTCCCTGAGCCCGCCGGAGGTGGTGATCCTGCCGATCCGGTCGCCGAACGTCTCCGTGAACCAGAGGGCTCCGTCGGGTCCCAGCGTGATGGCGCTCGGCCCAGATTCCCTGTGTGGAAGCGGAAAGCGGGTGACCTCCCCAGCCGGCGTTACGCGAAGGACCGCGTCAGTGCCGGGGTCGTTGCGTTCGGTGACCCAGACGTTGCCGTCCGGGCCCGCCGCCAGGCCCCCAACGGAGGAGGGCGTGGGGGTGAGCCGGTTGAAGGACCCGGCAGGAGAGATGAAGCCCACCTCCTTTTCCTGCAGGTACCAGACATTGCCCCCGGGACCGGAGGCAAGCGCGCCGAACCACGGGACCGGAGCGGGAAACTCCGTGATCAGCCCGGCCGGGCTGATGCGGGCGGCGACGCCTTCGTATTGCTGTTCAAAGCCAGGGCGACCGAGTTGGCCCCTCGTGATCGCGACCCAGAGGTTGCCGTCAGGGCCGGAAGCGATCGAGCCAGGGTAAAGGTCGGTCGCCGAGAGGTCGAATTCGGTCACCTCGGCCGGCGCCGCGGCGGCACGATCTCCCTCCCCCCACGGCAGCAGGAACGCGATGGCGCTCAGCAGGAGGAGCCCCCACCGTCCCGTGCCGTTCTTCGCCGTCACTCTGCGCAGCATGCTGCTCCTAGAACGTCAAAGCAGCCAAGGTTGCGGAGCGTCCAGGGCTTTTCCGCGGAGAGATGCCCCCGGCGGGATTCGAACCCGCGCCGCGCGGCTTAAAAGGCCGCCGCTCTAACCAACTGAGCTACAGGGGCAGAAGTCGGCGATTCGGCTCTGCCAGCCGCCTCCCGACCGTGCTGCCTTCCAAGGGTAGAGCCTCGGGCCAGATCGGCGTCGGCTTCGCGGTCAGCGAACGACCACGAGGACCATCACGCCCACCGCCCGTAGAGGCGACGGCGGGCGGCCGACACCAGGTTGTCCTCCTCCAAGCGCTTGCGCAGGTAGCCCTCCCTGTCCCGCGCGGCCTTCCTCATCTCCTCGTGGAGGGCATGGATCTCAAAGTCGTGTCCCATCAGCGCGAGCATGACCGCGCGCTCGGCCTCGTCCTCGCTCGCGTCCTCTGGTACCAGGTCAGCAAGGAGCGCATTCAGTTTCTTCCACAGCCACTGTTCGTACGTCTCGGCGTCGGCGTCGGGGGTCGTCATGCCTGCCTCCCTCCTTCGGCGGCGTCGCTCCGCGCCCCC
This sequence comes from Solirubrobacterales bacterium, assembly GCA_035318125.1. GTDB lineage: Bacteria > Actinomycetota > Thermoleophilia > Solirubrobacterales > 70-9 > VAYN01. The sequence goes on from DATHFL010000269.1 coordinate 2,933, forward strand.
GGGGCCGCGCTGCCCGCTTCGGCTTCCCCGGCGCTCCGCCGCCACTGCTCGCCGCCCGGACCCGGCGCGTGTTCTTCCGCCTCCATGAGGAGGAAGGGCAGGGGCGTATCGAGCGCTTTGGCGACCCTGCGGAGGCCGCCCCACCATTCGTTCAGTTCGCCGCGTTCGATCTCCTCGAGTTCGGCTCGCGTCATTTCGCACCTGGACGCGAGCTCGTCCCGATTCATACCTCGGCGCTCACGGATGATGGTAATGGCCTGCCCCATCCCCTTGAAAGCGGCCTCCTCCTCCTCGTCGCGCGGTGGTCGCCGGTCCTGCGGCTCCGTCATTCGACCGGAAGTAACTGCGCGTCCTGTAGGCGGGCGCGGTGGTAGAGGACCTGGCCCACACGAAAGTCTCCAAACGTGTCCGGGTCCTCGGCGATTAATGCGGCGCGTAGGTCAGCGGCGTCGAGGGAACGATCTGTTTTCTGTGTGAACAGAGAAAAGATGGCACTCCTGACCGGATGGCTGAGCGCCTTTTGCTGGTCGGTCTCAATCCGTCCTCGGTTGCGTCCAAAGAGTGGCATCGGTTCAATCCTCCGGCGTGGTGACGGTGGGGGCGACGCCCATCCCTCCTATGCCGTCGCCCCCGTCCGTCTTGCCCATCGCGGCCTCGACTGTGCGACAGGGAGGACCGCTACAGCCGTGGCGGCGAGGGCGTCTGGGGTGGCTGATCTATGGGAGGAAGTGTGAGGTGAAGAAATCATCGGTGTGGTGTTGGCTTGGCGGGGGCGGGCTCATGTTTTGCTCCACGACGCGCCCGCCCCCGGGAGGGGTGCCTTCCCGCAGTCTTGGGTTTACGGTCGGCACTCCTTGAGTGCTCGACTCTTGCACTACTTGTAGTTACCGTCAATCAGTTTTCGCAGCCGGGCCGTGACAGTGGCACGCGAATTGCCCTCGCCCGTACAAACGAGGCGAGGTTGACGATCAT
>DATHFL010000270.1:0-2594 GCA_035318125.1 Solirubrobacterales bacterium
CCGGGCGCGAAGGCGACCCGGTGCTGCGCCGGCCGGGGCTGCTGCAGCGCATCCTGCGGCGGCTGCGGAAGGTGCCGGGGCTGGGGGAGCTCAGCAACGCGCCGATCTTCGACGTCGAGGCCTTCACCCGCCACCTCGACCTCAAACAGTGGCGCTGGTACTCGCACGACCCCGCCACCCTGCGCGGGGCCGACGGCAGGTACCGCGACTTCCGCAACCTCAACCGCGACAACTTCACCTTCTTCGACCGCAAGCGGATGAGCGTGGTGACGAAGGCGGTCGAGGGACTGATCGTCGAGCTCCACGACAGCTTCCTCGACGACGCCGCCAAAGGCGAGCTGCGCGACGTCTCCTGGATCGACCCCCAACTTCATCGACCTGAGGATCCTCGACCCCAACTCCAACGACGACCACCCGCCCGCCGACGTGCGGGCGGGGCAGGCGCTGGTGCTGGAGATCTACGAGGCCCTGGTCAAGAGCCCGAACTGGAAGGACACGCTGATGGTCGTCGTCTACGACGAGCACGGCGGCTTCTACGACCATGTGATGCCGCCGCCGGTCCCCGCCGGCGACCCCGGCAAGTACGCGACGCTGGGGGTGCGGGTGCCGGCGCTGGTGATCGGGCCGCGGGTACGGAAGGGCGCTTGCCACCAGGTCTTCGAGCACACGACGCTGATCTCGACGATCCTGCGGCGCTTCGCTGCCCGCCCGGAGGAGGCGATCGCGAGGATGCCGGCGCGGGCGCGCGGGGCGCCGCACCTCGGCTCGCTGCTGGAGGCCGAGCCGCGGCCGGAGGCCAGCGACCGCAACCGCCTCAAAGCGCAGATCGCCGAGGCGCGGGAGCAGCTCGACCACTGGCGGCGGCTGGCGCGGGAGCGGCGGCGGGCGAACGACGGCGAACCGTCCCATGAATGGGACGGCGGCGCCGGCCAGAGGCAGGAACTGCTCGACTGGCAGGAAGAATTCCTCGGCTTCGCGCTGAAGATGCGCGCCCGCGGCCTGCCGCCCGGTCAGCCCTAGCTGACTACAAATCGTCCCCGGTATGCGGGGACGATTTGTAGTCAGCAGGTCTTGTGCGCGCCGGTGACCGCGTTCCAGGCGCGGCCGACGGAGAAGTCGGCGTCGACCCGGAAGACGCCGGGACGGGAGGCGCGGGCGACGGTCCAGTCGCCGCGGCGGAGGATGCAGCCGGCGCCGTGGGTGATCGACCAGTAGGGGGTGAAGGCGACGCGGACGAGGAACTCGCCCGGGCGCTGGACGTCGAGGGCGAAGCCCTCGCGGCCGATCCAGCGGGTCTCGGCGGCGGCGCCCCCGAGCGGGGCGACCAGCGGCTTCGGGTCGCGCACCTCGTAGATCCGCCAGTGCTCGGAGCGGAAGCGCAGGCTGAGGTAGGAGGGGTCGCCGAGGATCAGCCGCCGCTCGGCCTGGGAGGAGTAGTCGAGCGGGGCGTCGGGGAGGGCGACGAAGGAGATCGCGTTGGCGCGCAGCCAGGCGCCGTAGCTGGCGGCGCTCAGCGCCTTCTCGTCGTAGAAGAGGTCGTCGCGGGTGGTGTCGAGCTGGCGCAGCCAGCCGCGGGCGAGTTCGAACTTCGGCGCCAGGTAGGCCGACTCCCAGTGGTTGGCGGTCGGCGGCACCTCGATCCGGGCGCCCGGGCCGCCGTGGACGCGGAGCCAGCGGGCGGCGGGCTCGAAGTAGGCGGAGGCGGTCGAGGGGTCGCCGACCGAGCGGGCGATCTGGGTGACGCTGGCGGTCAGCTGCCAGTAGAGGCTGCCGGCGATCGCCAGCGCCAGCAGCGGGACGAAGAACCAGGCCGGGACGGTCGGGCGCGGCCGTCGCGAGAGCAGGACCGCGGCCAGCACCGGGCCGCCGAAGAGGGCGCCGAGCCGGACCGCGTTGCCGCCCATCGCGTTCGGTGTCAGCCAGATCAGGGTCGAGACGAGCAGGTAGCCGGCGATCACCCGGCGCAGCTGCCGCTCCTCCCCGGCCACCCCCTGAGTGAGGATCAGAGCCCCCGCGCACCAGAGCGGGATCGCGACGTAGGAGGAGAAGACGAAGGGGAAGTGGCCCGACTCGGGGAAGGCGAGGTTGGGGGCGAGGGTGAGGAAGAGCGCCAGGCCGCCCGCGGCGAGCGCCGCCGGGTTGGGGCGGCGGCCCGGTTCGACCGCGGCGACCAGCACCACCCCGGCGAGGAAGGCGCCGGCGACGGGGCTGGCGAGCGGGCAGGCCGCGGCGGCGGCGATCGCCAGCGTCGCCCGCCCGAGCTGCAGGCAGCGCAGCGCCGCCAGGGCGAAGGCGACGCCGAGGGCGAAGGTGAGCTGGCCGTCGGCGAGCAGGGTGACGACGCCGGCGGCGAACCAGAGGGTCGCCCAGCGCGCCTCGACCCCCCAGCGGTCGCGGACCAGGCGGTCGAAGAGGTAGGAGGAGGAGACGACCGCGAGCCCTCCCACCACCTGCGGTCCCAAGAGCGCCGCCAGCGGCGGGAAGAGGACGCTGTAGGTGAGGGTGTAGTGGCCGCCGTACCAGCTGCCGTTCCAGATCGCCAGGCCGGCGCGCTGGAAGAGCTCGGTGCGGAAGACCTTGGCGGCGAGGTCACC
>DATHFL010000271.1:0-8039 GCA_035318125.1 Solirubrobacterales bacterium
CGCACCCTCGGCTGCAGCCGCCGCGCCAGCGCGTGCCGCGCCAGCCGCAGCCGCGGCGCCGAGCCGTAGAGGGCCGCCTGCACGTCGGCCATCACCGCCCGCGAGCGGTGCATCCGCAGGGCCCGCTCCAGCGCCGGGCGCTCGTCCTCCCGCAGCGCGGGGTTCCGCGCCGCCTTTTCGAGCATCCGCGCTCGCTCCCAGAGCGCGGCGGCGCGGCTGGACGAGAGGCTGTCGGCATGGACGAAGTAGTCGTAGTAGGCCTCGCCGACGAAGCCGGCCTCGGCGCCGTCGAGGACCGCCCGCAGCCAGCAGTCCCAGTCCTGGGCGATTCTCAGCGTCTCGTCGAAGCCGCCGATCGCGCGGAACCGGCTCAGCCGCAGGGCCGGCCAGCCGCCGACGAAGCAGCTCTCGAAGATCGCCGTCCGCTGGCCCTCGGTCACGAAGGGGGTGTGGTCGGCGAACGTGCCGACCGCACTGCCGTCGACGATCAGGCGGGCGTCGGTGGTGATCAGGTCGAGCTCGGGCCGCTCGCGCGCCAGCGCCCCCAGCGCCTCCAGGCGGCGCGGGTGGTAGGCGTCGTCGGCGTCGAGGACGACGATGAACTCGCCGCTGGCCGCGGCCGCGGCGGTGTTCCGGGCCGCGCCGGCCCCCCGGTTGTCCTGCCGGATCAGGGTCACCGCGTCGCCGAAGGGGGCGAGGGCGCCGCCGAGGTCGTCGGTGGAGCCGTCGTCGACGACGATCACCTCGTGGGCGGGGGCCGTCTGCTCGAGGGCGGAGCCGACGGCGCGGCCGATCGTGCCCGCGGCCTGGTAGGCGGCGACGATGACCGAGAAGCTCGCCTCGCTCATGCCGGCAACCGCCAGGAGTGGGGGAGGGAGACGTCGCCGTCGGCCTCGACGGCGATCGGGCGGTTGCCGATCATCCCGGGCTCGACGTCGAAGAAGGCGGCGGCCTGCAGCCCGTCCTGGATGTGGCGCTTGCCCTTGACGATGACGTCGATCCGGTAGCGCCCCGGCAGCAGCGGCAGCGACTCGATCTCGCACTCGATCCGCGTCCCCGTCTCCGGCCCGCGCACGTCGACCGGCGCCGACATCTCGCTGTCGAGGGTGCAGACGGGCTGGCCGAGGCTGTTGACGATCGTCAGCTGGCACTCCATCTTCGGCAGGTGCTCGGTGACGTCGACGACGATCTTCGCCGGCCGCCCGGCGACGACGACGTTGGGGTGGCCGCCGCTGGCGTCGACGATCTCCAGGTGCCGCACCAGGGTCTCGTCGTAGGCGCGGTTGTCGCGGTCGCGCCGCTCCAGCAGGTCGTCGGTGGCGGCGCTCTCGAGGGTGCGCAGGTAGCTGTCGATCGCCTCGACGATCGGCGCATCGGCCTTCACCTCGCCGCGTTCGAGGAGGATGCCGCGGTTGCAGAGCGCCTGGATGATCGCCAGGTTGTGGGAGACGAAGATCACCGTCCGCCCCTCTTTCGCGACCTCGTTCATCTTCCCCAGCGATTTGCGCTGGAAGGCGGCGTCGCCGACCGCCAGCACCTCGTCGACGAGGAGGATCTCCGGCTCCAGGTGGGCGGCGACCGCGAACGCCAGCCGCACCGACATCCCGCTCGAGTAGCGCTTCACCGGCGTGTCGAGGAAGCGCTCGAGCTCGGCGAATTCGACGATTTCGTCGAAGCGGGCGCGGATCTCGGCGCGCCGCATGCCGAGGATCGAGCCGTTAAGGAAGATGTTCTCGCGGCCGGTCAGCTCGGGGTGGAAGCCGGTCCCGACCTCCAGCAGCGAGCCGACCCGCCCGGTCACGTCGGCGTAGCCGGCGGAGGGCTCGGTGATCCGCGAGAGGATCTTCAGCAGGGTGCTCTTGCCGGCGCCGTTGTGGCCGATCAGGCCGACGACTTCGCCGCTGCGGACCGTCAGCGAGAGGTCACGCAGGGCCCACAGCTGGTCGCCCCGCTCGCGCTTCTCGCCCCGCGCGAGCAGCCGCCGCGGCGCCGCCATGATGCTCTCGCGCAGGGTCCCGTAGCCGCGGCCCCGCAGGCCGAGGGTGTAGCGCTTGCCCAGCTCGTGGGTCTCGATCGCGATCTCGCCCATGGCTCAGACGTAGTCGGCGAAGGCGCGCTCGACGCGGTCGAAGTAGGCGAGGCCGGCGAAGAAGAGGACGACGGCGGCGGCCGCCGAGATCCCGATTAGGTCCCAGGGCGCGTTGCCGGTCCCAAGGGTCGCCCAGCGGAAGCCTTCGACCACCCCGACCATCGGGTTGAGCGCCGAGAGCGTCCGCCAGGGCTCGGCGACGCTGCTGCTCGGGTAGACGATCGGGGTGATGAAGAGCCAGAGCTGGATCGCGAAGGGGACGACGTAGCGGACGTCGCGGTAGCGGACGTTGACCGCCGAGAGCGCGGCGCTGACCCCGAGCGCCGCCGCCGCCGCGATCGCGACCAGCAGCGGCAGCGTCAGGATCGCCAGCGAGGGGACGAACCCCCAGGCGAGGACGATGACCATCAGGATCGCGATCGCGATCGCGAGGTCGACGAAGCCGGCGACGATCACCCCGGCCGGCATGAAGATCCGCGGGAAATAGATTTTCGAGACCAGGGCCGAGTTGCTGACGAGGCTGTCGGAGCCGAGCAGGAGCGCGTTGGAGAAGAAGACCCAGGGGACCAGCGCGGCGAGGCTGAAGAGGGGATAGGGGAGCCCGTTGGACGAGATCCCGGCGACGTTGCCGAAGATCAGCGAGAAGACGACCATGAAGCCGATCGGCTGCAGGACCGCCCAGGCTCCCCCCAGCGCCGTCTGGCGGTAGCGGATGGTGATGTCGCGCAGGGCGATCTGGCCGGCGAGGTCGCGGTAGCGCCAGAGCTCGCGCGGCGCCAGCACGCGGCTGAAGCCGCGCGTCGGCTGGAGGCGGATCGTCTCCGGGGGCGGCGAGGCGGGGACCTCTTCGGTGGTCGGGGCGGCCAGGGTCTCCATGCGGGTGAGCATAGATAGAGATCGGCGCCGCGCAGCGGGCCTCGAACGCCGCAGCGAAGCTTGCCGGGGATGGTCCGGGAACCCGCTGGTACATTCGCGCCCTTGCCCGCCCCGTTCTTCAGCGTCGTGGTGCCGACCTACAACCGCGAGGGCATCATCGGCCGCTGCGTCGACAGCTGCCTCGCCCAGACCTACGAGGACTTCGAGCTGGTCGTCGTCGACGACTGCTCCGAGGACGGCACCGTCGCGGCGCTGCGGCGCTACGACGATCCGCGCCTGCGCGTCGTCGTCCACGACGCCAACCAGGGCATCAACCCCTCCCGCCAGACCGGCGCCGAGAACGCCCGGGGCGAGTGGGTCGTGGTGATCGATAGCGACTGGGAGCTGATGCCGGGGGCGCTGGCGCGGCTGCGCGAGATCATCGCCGGCCTGCCCGAGGACGTCGGCGTGGTTCGCTTCCGCCTCGTCTGGGACGACGGCGGGGTGACGCCGCGCTTCACCCCCGAGGAGCCGATCGGCTACGAGGGGCGGATCCAGTGGGCCGAGGCCGAGGGCGGCCACGACTCCCCCCACTGCATCCGCCGCTCGGCGCTGCAGCGCACCCCGTTCATCGCCGGCCGCCGCGGCGCCCTGGAGAGCCTCTTCGAGCTCGACCTCGCCGCCGCCGAGAAGAGCCTCTACGTCGACGACGTGCTGGGGATGGAGCACACCGACGCGCCGAATAGCTGGCTGCGCAGCTTCTCGGCCGAGGAACTGGTGCCGCGCCTGCTGCGCGAGGCGCCGGACATGCTGTGGATGGCGGAGACGACGCTGGCCCGCCACGGCGCCGCCCTGCGCCGCTACGGCCCCCGCCAGTACACGACGATGCTGCGGGTCGCCGCGGTCCAGGCCTTCCTGCTCGGCCAGCGCGGCAAGGGCAGCCGCTACGCGCTCACCTCGATCCGCCACCGCCCGCTCGAACCGCTCGCCTGGGTGACGCTGATGCTGGGCCTGCTCGGCCCCAGGGCCGTCGCCCACGGGACGGTCGTCTTCCGCCGCTTCAGCGCCTGGCGCAACCGCCGCCGCTCACCGGCCCCCAGCGGCGGCGTCCGCGACGCCTCCCTCTAGAGCCCCGACCCCCACCACCCCGAACTGCATCAACTTTTCTATCTACTGGATGGAAAAGTTGATGCAGTTCGGAAGAGGAGGGGGCGGAGGATCGTCCCGAGCAGCGCTGCGGCGAGGAGGAACTGGCAGCCGGTCCAGGCGTAGCCGACGGAGGTGATCCCGACGCTCGACAGGAGCGCCGCGCTGAGGGCGACGACGAAGACGAACTGGAAGCCCTGGACGGCGGTGACGATCCAGCCGCGGTGCTCGATCCGGGCGACGCCGGTGCCGAGGGCGACGACGACGTTGGGGATCGCGCCGAGGGCGAGCAGTCGCAGCAGGTCGGTGCCCTCGTCGGCGTACTCGGAGCCGAAGAGCAGCAGCCCGTAGGGGGCGAGCAGCGCGGTCAGCGCCGCCACCGGCACCACCAGCCGCATCGAGTGGGCGAGCGCGCGGCGCGAGAGCTGGCGCAGCCGCGGCATGTCCAGCGCCGCCTCGACGGTCAGCGAGGTCATCATGTTCAGCGCCACCAGCTCGACCGAGATCGAGATCATCCAGGGGACGTAGAAGTAGGCCGCCTCGGTGGCGCTGGTCTGGTTGGCGACCAGGATCGGCAGGTACATGTTGCCGAGCAGCCCGAAGAGGTTGCCGCCGTAGTTGCCGAGCGCCATCGCGACCACCTTGCGCCGCTCCAGCCCGCCGCCGGCCGGCATCTTCGGGATCAGGCGGCGGAAGATCAGGTAGTTGACGAAGACGATCGCCGGGATCAGCGGCGCGTTCCAGGCGACGAAGGGCCCGGCGAAGGGGAGCAACCCCGCGATCGCGACCAGCAGCACCAGCTTCGCGACCGCATACAGGGTGTTCTCAAGCGGAATCCAGGCGGCGCCGTGGAGGCCGGTGAGGACGCTGTCCTGGAGGGTGAAGGTGGTCATCGTCGCCACCGCCAGGGCGAAGCCGAGCGGCCACAGTCCCTCGTTGAGGAAGCCCATGCTCGGCGACCAGAGGTCGCTGGTCAGGGCGACGACGACGCCGATCGCCAGCGAGAGCGCGATCGTGATCGCGTAGCTGCGGACGATCAGCGGCCGGGTCGCCGCGCCCGCCACCGGCAGGTAGCGGACCAGGACCGCGGAGAGCCCGAGCGAGCAGACGCCGGAGACGAGGGCGATCGCCGAGACCGCGGCGGCGCTGATGCCGACGACGTGGGCGCTGTAGGAGCGGGCCGCCAGCGCCCAGAAGGCGACGCCGAGCAGGCCGGAGGCGCCGGTGCCGAGGATCAGGTAGTAGCCCGTCCGGTACATGCGGTCGTCCAGGTGCGCCCGCAGCCGACCCTGGCGGGGCGTCGTTGCGCTCGATGAGGCCATTGCCGCTACGGAGCTTGACGGCCCGAGAGGCGCCAGAGCACCTGGTCGCGCCAGGCTGCGCTCCAAATTTCACGCGCGCCGGTGGCGGGATGCTGGCGCCCGTAGTCGGCGCCGGAGAGGACGAAGCGCCCCGGCGGCGCCTCGCGCTCGCCGTGGAAGAGGCTGATCCGCGAGTCCGGCAGGAACCACTGAAAGACGTAGAGCCCGATCGTGTCGTAGCGGTCGAGGTCGTAGGCGATCTCCGTCGCGCCGGCCGCCTCGGCGGGCTCCTGCGGGCTGGTCCAGCCGCTCGGGTAGACGGCGCGCTCGCCGCTCCGCACCGGGTTCCAGGCCCCGTAGGCGACGACCGGGAGGAAGAGCAGCAGCGCCGCGAGTCCGAGCGTGCGGGCGCCGAGCGAGGAGGCGCGCAGGAGCAGCCAGGCGCCGGCGGCGGCGACCAGCGCCGCGCCGATCAGGATCGCCGGCCCGAGCTGGACGGTGACGAACGGCAGTGCCGAGATGTTCCAGCGGTTGGCGGCGTCGGGGTCCGAGGCGGTGGCGCGGATCAGGACGACGACGCAGGTGAGCGCCCCGAAGCCGAGGAGAGGACCGAGCCAGGTGCGCCTGCCCTTTTGCCCGCTATCCGGGGCAAAGGGCAGGCGCACCTGGGCCAGCGCCGCCAGCCCGAAGGCGACCAGGGCGGGCGCCACGACCTCGGCGTAGCGGCCGTAGATCAGCTGGTCGGGACGGGTCCGCTCCGGGAACGCCGCCGCCGAGATCGCCAGCAGCAGGCCGGTCAGCGCCAGCAGGGCGCCGAGCACCGGGACGCGCGGCCGCTCGCGGACGAAGGAGACGACCGCCGCGGCAGCCAGGCCGAAGGTCGCGACCAGCAGGTACCAGCTCTGGCCGACCAGGTTGGCGAGCGCGGTGCGGATGCCGGCGAAGCTGGAGAGCTCGTCCATCCGCGAGCTCAGTTCGTCCTTGGCGCTGCCGCCGTAGTTGCGGTCGACGACGAAGTTGTCGAGCAGGTGGGTGCCGAGGAAGGCGAGCGCGATCACCGCCAGCGAGAGCGCCAGCGCGGCGGGGTGGAGGCGGCGGCGGTAGGCGAGCCAGGCCAGCGCCAGCAGCGCCAGGGCGACGGCGACGATCATCCGGTTGTGGACGGCCCAGAGCGCGCCGGTGGCGGCGCCGAAGGCCAGCCCCCAGAGCAGGCCGCCGCGCCGGTCGCGCGCCTCCCAGAGGCCGCCGAAGGCGAGCAGCCAGAGGCAGACCAGCGGGAAGAGTGCGTTCTCCGACATCGCCACCTGCGAGAGGACGGTGAGGGCGGGGTAGACGGCGCCGGCCAGCGCGGCCCAGAAGGCGATCTCCGCCGGCACCCCCGCGAAGCGCCGCAGCAACAGGTAGAGGAGCGGGAGGACTGAGGCCGCCAGCGCCGCGTTGAGGAGGAGGATCAGGTGATACGTGAAGGCCGGGCTGGAGCCGATCTCGACCAGCGGCGCGAGCAGCAGCGAGTAGCCGCCGCGATAGAAGGGCGCCAGCTGCAGCTGGCTGTCGATGCCGCCGGCGAGCGCCCGGGCGTTGCCGAGGTAGCCCATCTCGTCGGCGACGAGGACGGGGCCGCTGCGGATCGCCGAGAGGACCGCGCGGGCAGCGAACAGCGCGAAGGTACCGGCGATCAGCCGGTTCCGCATTGACTGGTTCATCCAGATCGAGAAACGCGAGCGGTTTCCCGATGTCAGGGCTAACTCGTTTCCACCATTCGAGCCCTATGGGGGCCAAAAGGGTGGAAACGATGGCGTCAGCGGGTGCGGTTGGCGATCGCTTCTCCGTAGGAGCGCTCGACCTGGGGAACCTGCGCCTCGGGGCTGTAGACCTCCTCGGCCCGGCGGGCGGCGGCGGTGCCGAGGCGCTCGCGCAGCTCCGCGTCGCCGATCATCCGTTCCAGCGCCCCCCGCAGCGCCGCCGCCTCGCCGGGCGGCACCAGCAGCCCGGTCTCCTCGTCGACGACGATGTCCTTGAGGCCGCCGGTCGCGGAGGCGACGATCGGCTTGCCGGCCTTGGCCGCCTCCAGGGCGACCATCCCGAACGGCTCGGCCCAGATCGAGGGGGCGACGCTGAACAGCGAGCGGCGCAGCGCCTCGATCACGGTCGGGTAGGGGAGCGGCCCCAGCGCCTTCACGTTCGGCCGCCGCGCCGCCTCGCCGAGGTAGTCGCGGCCGATCAGGACCAGCGGCGGCGCCCCCTCCAGCCCGGCGTAGACGTCGATCAGGTGCTTGGCGCCCTTGTCCTCGGTGAGGTCGCCGAAGTAGAGGGCGAAGGGGCCGTCGGGCAGCGCCCTCAGCGCCTCGGCGTCGGCCTCGGCCGACGACGGCAGCTCGCCGATGAAGTTCGGCGTCACCCGGTAGGGGTCGTCCGGCCCGAGCCGGCAGAGCTCGGCGACCGTGGTGCTGATCGGCAGGAAGAGGTCGACGTGGCGTCGCACCGTGCGCTCGCGGGTCAGCGTCCCCGCCGCGATCACCGCGCCCTTGGCGAGCCCGTACTGCTCGCGCGCGTTGAGCAGGCACTTGAGCGGCCCCGGCCCGCTGCAGACCTCGCCGTCGCGGAGCAGCCGCTTGGTCGGGCAGATCAGGCCGTAGTCGTGCAGTGAG
>DATHFL010000272.1:0-5627 GCA_035318125.1 Solirubrobacterales bacterium
GGGCGCTGAGGATCGCTGCCACGGCGAGCATCGCCAGCAGCATCGTCAGGCCGTCGTTGTGGGCGCCGCCGACGACGTGGACGAGGACCAGGGGATTGAGGGCGACGAAAGCGGCGGCGCGCAGGGGGTCGGCGCCGCGCCAGGCGGCGAGGCGGGCGGTGAGGAGGGCGATGGCGAGGACCGAGAGCGCCGCGACCGCCTTCAGCACCGCCACGGCGACCCCGACGGGGAGCCACGCGAGCGGATAGGTCATGAGGGTGAAGAGCGGGCCGTAGGCGCTGGTGGCTTCGGTCCAGGTGACCTCGGCGTAGGCGGGGTCGGCCGGGACCGCCAGGGGCGGGTGGGCGTAGGGGTCGAGGCCGTGCCGGACCCCGAGCCGGGCGTAGTCGACGTAGCTGTAGACGTCGTGGGAGAGGAGGACGGGAGCGACGGCGAAGCCGGCGACCAGGACGACGATCGCGCCCCAGACGAAGCGCCGACCCAGCCTCGGTGCCCACGCCAGCACCCCGAGGTAGGCGGCGAAGCCGGCCCACATGAGGCCATAGGCGAGCCCGGGGTCGATCGTCGCTACCTGCCCGCGGATTCGCCGCCGCCGACGTCGCTCGGTGGGGGAGGCGCCGGCAGCGGTTCCTGCCCCGCGCCCGGCGCGTAGGCGTCCGGGTCATAGCCGCCGACCGCGGCCGAGCCCGGCGGTGCCGAGTCGCTACCCCCGCCGAGACTGGAGTCGTCGTCCGGACCGGAGCGGGCGTAGCGCCCGTAGTAGGGGGCCCAGCTGACCTGCCCGCTCGGCTCCTCGAATTCCTCGCAGGGCACTTCGGCGCCGCTGTAGAGCGAGTGCCAGATCTCGGCCGGGAAGGTGCCGCCGAAGACGATGATCCCGTGCACGCTCGACATCGAGATGTCGTTCGACTCCGGGTAGCCGACCCAGACCACCGTCGCCAGGTTCGGCTGGTAGCCGGCGAACCAGGCGTCGGTGTATTCGTCGGTGGTCCCGGTCTTGCCGGCCTGGCCGGCGCAGCCGGTGTAGGCGGCGGTGCCGGTCCCTTCGGTGATGTTGTCGCGCAGCAGGCGCGTCACCTCCCAGGCGACCGGCGCCGACAGCACCCGCTGCGGCCGCGCCCTTTCGGGCCGGTCGACGTGCCCGTTCGGGAAGGTCACCTTCGTCACCGAGATCGGGTCGCGGTGGACGCCGCCGGAAGCGAGGGTCGCGTAGGCGTCGGCCATCTCCAGCGGCGAGACGCCGATCCGCAGGCCGCCGATCCCCTCGGCCGGGATCCCGTCCAGCGGCGAGGTGATCCCCATCGACTTCGCCGTCGCGGCCACGGCCGCCGGGCCGACGTCGAGGTCGAGCTGGGCGAAGACGGTGTTGTCGGAGGTGACCGTCGCCTGCTGCAGGTTGACCGTCCCCTGGTAGCCCTGGTCGGCGGTGTGGACCGTCCAGTGGCCCCAACGCGGCAGGTAAAGGTCGAGCGGTTTCGAGGTGTAGTAGGTGTCGTAGGGGTCGATCCCCTGCTTGATCGCGGTCGTCAGGACGAAGGTCTTGAAGGTCGAGCCCGGCTGGCGGTGCCCCTGGGCGGCGAGGTTGAACTGGCTCTCGCCGTAGCGCGAGCTCGAGACCATCGCCCGGATGTGGCCGTTGCGCGGGTCGATCGAGACCAGCGCCGAGGAGGGGTCGGTCGAGTAGGGGAGGGTCGAGCGCATCGACTCCAGCCCGACCCGCTGCAGCTCCGGCTCGATCGTCGTCCGCACCTCGAGGCCGCCGCGGCGCACCGTGTTGGCCCCGTACTCGTCGATCAGCCGGTCTTCGACGTAGTCGAAGAAGTAGGGCTCGCGGTGCCCGAAGTAGCCCTCGTCGGGATCGAGCCGCAGGCCACTCGCCATCAGCCGCTGCGCCCGTTCCTCGCTGACGTAGCCGAGCTTCTCCATCTGCCGCAGCACCTGGTCGCGGCGCGCCTTCGCGGCGGCGGGCTCGAGGATCGGGTTGTACTCGGAGGGCGCCTGCGGCAGCCCCGCCAGCAGCGCCGCTTCGGGCAGCTTCAGCTCCCAGACCGGCTTCGAGAAGAAGATCTTCGCGGCGGCGCCGACCCCGACCGCGGTGCTCCCTTCCACCGTCCCGTAGCTGGCGACGTTGAGGTAGGAGCCGAGGATTTCCCTGCGGCTGTGGCGTTCGGAGTACTCGATCGCCAGCTCGGCCTCGACGATCTTGCGCTCCAGGGTGCGCTTCGGGTTGCGGATGCAGAGGTTGCGGACCAGCTGCTGGGTGATCGTCGAGCCGCCCTCGACCGCTTCGCCGGCTTCCAGGTCCTTCAGCGCGGCGCGGGCGATGCCCTCGTAGTCGAGGCCGTCGTGCTGGTAGAAGCGCTGGTCCTCGATCGCCACCGTCGCCAGCTGCACGCTCTTCGGGACCCGCTCGATCGAGACCAGCTCGCGCGCTTCCGGCGAGGCGACGAGGCCCAGCCTGGTCCCGTCGGCGGCGTAGATCACCGTGTTGCCCCCGCGGTCGATCGGCTTGCAGGAGGAGAGCGAGGGGGCGTCGGCGGCGACGTCGAGGACCCAGGAGGCGACGGCGATGACGGCGATCGCGAGCAGGACGAAGACGCCGCCGAGGACGAGCAGGAGCTTGGCGCCGATCCCCCCGTGACGGCGCTGGCGTCGCCGGTTGCGCTGCGTCATCAAGCAGAGGGTACTTCGCGCCGAATGGCGGGCCGCAGGCCGCTTTCAGGCGACGGTGTCTTCGGTGGAGAGGTTGTGGACGACCCCGTCGACCATCAGCTGGTTCGGGATCACCACGGAGCTGCCGTCGCCGGGGTCGACGTAGGTGTAGGAGAGGGTGATGTCGGTGACCCGGCCCTCCCAGTCTTCGAACTTGATCCGGTCGCCGATCCGGATCGGCTGCGAGACCGCGATCTGGACCCCGGCGACCATGTTGCCGATCGTGTGCTGGGCGGCGAAACCGACGACCAGCCCGATCACCGCGGTCGAAGCGAGGATGCCGGCCGCCAGCCGCTTCAGCTCGGTGAACTGACCGAGGGCGAGGGCCGCGAGGAAGAGGAAGACGGCGAGGAGGGCGAGCCGGCGGAGGATCCGCAGGCGCGTCCGGGTCGCGCGGCCGACCTGTGAGACTGCGGGCGACATGGAGGGCAACTTAACCGCCGACCCCGTCGCCGAGTCGCGCCCGGCCCGCTTCCCGCCCGCGAACTGGGGGGCGGGAGCGGCGCTGCTCGGGGTGCTCGGGGCGCTGGCAGCGGGAATCGCGCTGGGCGTGCCGGCGGCGATCGTCGGCCACGAGGCCGACGGCGACCTGACGACCTTCGGCAACGTCGGCGTGCAGCTGGGGACGGCGCTCGGCTTCCTGCTGGTGCCGATGGCGCTCGCGGCGCGGTACGGGGCCGTCGGGCTGGGGGAGATCCTGGGCCGGCTCGGCGTGCGCCGGTTCCGCCCCTCGGCCCTGAAGTGGATGGCGGCGGCGATCGGCGCCTACCTGCTGTTCGCCACCTTCTACGTCCTGCTGATCACCGAACCGAAGCAGGAGGACATCGCCGAGGGGTTCGGGGCGGTCCCGGTGCAGGTGCTGCTGATCGTCTTCGCGGCGGCGATCAGCGAGGAGATCTGCTTCCGCGGCATGCTCTTCGGCGGCCTGCGGACGCGGCTGCCGCGGCTCGCCGCGGCGCTGGCCGCCGGCTGCGTCTTCGGCGCGCTCCACGCTCTCACCGGCATCACCGCGGTGCCGCCGCTGATCGCCTTCGGCTTCATCCTCGCCCTGCTCTACGAGAAGACCGGCTCGATCGTCCCGGGAATCCTCCTGCATATGCTGAACAATTCCGTCGCCCTACTCGGTCAGTAAAGTCACGCCGGTGAATCGCCGCTTCCCGTCCCTGCTCGCCGTTGTCGCCGCCCTCGCGCTGCCCGCCACCGCCGCGGCGGCACCGAAACCCGCGCCGGTCCCCGACGCGACCGTGAAGGTCCAGGTCGGCAAGCTGAAGAACGGGCGGGCGGAGATCATGCAGACGGTCCCGGTCACGGGGACGCTGAGCCCCTTCGTCCCCGACCAGCGGGTCGAGGTCACCTTCTACCTCGACGGCCGCGAGCTCTTCACCCGCCACCTCGCGGTGGCGAAGGCCAAGGGCGGCGTCGGCAGCTTCCGCACCAAGATCAGAGTGCAGGAGAACGGCAAGTACGCGGTCGCCGCCAAGCACGTGGCGACGGCGCAGCTGGGCGGCGACAGCACCGTCCGCAAGAGCTGGAAGGTCAGCTTCCCGGCGTTGCACCGCGGCCAGTGCGGCGACGTCGTCGTCGGCTTCAAGAAGGCGATGCGGAAGATGGGCTACATCGCCAACTCCGGCCGCTGCTTCGGCGGCAAGACGGCGCGCGGCGTCCTCGCCTACCGCAAAGTCAACGACATGAGCCGCAGCATGCGCGCGGGCGCCGGCCTGGTCAAGAAGGTCTTCTCCGGCAAGGGCGGCTACGAGGTCCGCCATCCCGGCGCCGGCGAACACCTCGAGGCGCCGCTCTCCAAGCAGGTCCTGGTCTTCGCCAAGGGCGACAAGCCGTTCGCGATCTACCCGATCTCCTCCGGCAAGTCCTCGACCCCGACCGTCACCGGCCACTTCCAGTTCATCCGCACCGAACCGGGCTACAACTCGCACGGGATGTACTACTCCTGGTACTTCTACGGCGGCTACGCGGTCCACGGCTACAACTCGGTCCCGGACTACCCCGCCAGCCACGGCTGCCTGCGGACCTTCATCTCCGACCAGCCCGAGATCTACAACCGCATCAACTACGGCGAGGACATCTTCATCTGGTAGGCGCGCGCCTCGCGCGCCTGCGAGGTAGGTTCATGGGAATGAAGGTCTTCGTCGCCGGAGCCAGTGGGGTGATTGGGCGGCACTTGGTGCGGCAGTTGGTTGCTGCGGGGCATGAGGTGGCGGGGATGACTCGGCGCGAGGAGCGGGCCGAGGAGATTCGCAGGGCGGGGGCTGAGGCGGTCGTCTGTGATGCCTTCGACGCCGAGGCGTTGGCGAGGGCCGTCGGTGCGGCGGCGCCCGAGGTTGTCGTCAACCAGCTGACGAGCTTGCCTCAGGAGTACAACCCGCGCAAGCCGTCGTTCTACGCGGCGACCGACAAAGTCCGCCGCGAGGGCGGCCACAACCTGATCGAAGCCGCCCGGGCGGCGGGGGCGAGGCGCCTCGTCACGCAGAGCATCGCCTTTCTCTACGCCCCTGAAGGTGACTGGGTGAAGAGCGAGGACGCTCGGCCCTTTGACGACGCGCCAGGCCACTTCCGGTCCGCGGTGGAGGCGATGCTCGCGCATGAGCGGGAGGCTGTCTCGGTCCCCGAGCTCGAGGGCCTGGTGCTTCGCTACGGGCAGTTCTACGGGCCAGGTACCTACTACGCCGCGGATGGCCATCTCGGCCGCGAAGTGCGCCGCCGGCGCTTTCCGATCGTCGGTCCTGGAACCGGGACCTTCTCCTTTCTTCACGTCGACGATGCCGCCGCAGCCACGATCTCCGCCCTCGACCATGGTGGGTCTGGGGTCTACAACGTCGTCGACGACGAGCCAACCCCCCTTCGCGAGTGGCTGCCCATCTATGCCGAGGCGCTGGGGGCCAAGCCGCCGCGGCGGG
>DATHFL010000273.1:0-2428 GCA_035318125.1 Solirubrobacterales bacterium
AAGCTGTTCGGTGACCCGGCCGGAGCCGCAGCCGGCGTCGACCACGGTCTCGTCGCCGTCGAGGTCGAGTCGTTCCAGCACCTCCATCCCCCATTCGAACTGGGGGTCGGAGACGGCGTCGTAGGTCTCGGCGTCCCACTCGCGGGCGCCGGTGTTCATCGGCTCCTTGAACTGGTCGCCGGCCATCGTCCGGGCGATCCCTAGAGGCTCGTCGTCACCGGCCCCCGCGCGGCGGCCGGCCCGGTCTCGAACTGGTCGATCGCGCCCTCGTTTTCGAGCGTGATCCCGATGTCGTCGAGCCCGTTCAGCAACCGGTGCTTGACCTCCGGCTCGATCTGGAACTGGAAGACGCCGGCGGCGCAGTTGACCGTCTCGTCGTCGAGGTCGATCCGCGCCTCCCCCGCCTCGGCGACGGCGCGGCAGTGCTCCTCGTCGAGGATCGCCGGCAGCAGCCCGATCTTGGTGCAGTTGGAATAGAAGATGTCGGCGAAGGAGGGCGCGAGGATCGCCTGGAAGCCGAAGTCTTCCAGCGCCCAGGGAGCGTGCTCGCGGGAGGAGCCGCAGCCGAAGTTGGCGCCGGTGACGAGGATCGGGTTCGGCTCCAGCTCGATCTCGCCGTCGCGGATCCAGTCGTAGAAGAGGAACTCGCCGAAGCCGGTCCGCTCGACCCGCTTGAGGAACTGCTTGGGGATGATCTGGTCGGTGTCGACGTCGGCGCGGTCCAGCACCGACACCTTGCCCTCGATCACGTCGATCGGTCGCATGCTCTAGCTCCAGTCTCGGATGTCGACGAAGTGGCCCTCGACGGCCGCGGCGGCGGCCATCTTCGGGCTGACCAGGTGGGTGCGGCCGCCCTTGCCCTGGCGCCCCTCGAAGTTGCGGTTCGAGGTCGAGGCGCAGCGCTCGCCCTCGCTCAGCGTGTCCGGGTTCATCCCCAGGCACATCGAGCAGCCGGCCTCGCGCCATTCGAAGCCGGCGCCGCGGAAGACTTCGTCGAGGCCCTCGGCTTCGGCCGCGGCTTTGACCTGCTGGGAGCCGGGGACGACCATCGCGTGGACGCCGCTGGCGACCTTGCGGCCGTCGACGATCTCGGCGGCCTCGCGCAGGTCCTCGATCCGCGAGTTGGTGCAGGAGCCGATGAAGACCCGTTCGGGGGCGATCTCGGTGATCGGCGTGCCCGCCTCCAGGCCCATGTAGGCGAGGGCGCGCTCGGCCGCCTCGCGGTCGGCCGGGGAGTCGAGCGCGGCGGGGTCGGGGACGCGGTCGGTGACCTCGACCACCTGGCCGGGGTTGGTGCCCCAGGTGACCATCGGCGAGATGTCGGCGGCGTCGACCTCGACCTCGGCGTCGAAGCTGGCGCCGGGGTCGGTCGGCAGCTCGCGCCAGCGGGCCGTCGCCGCGTCGAAGTCGGTGGGGGCGCCGGGGCGTCCCCGCACCCACTCGAAGGTGGTCTCGTCGGGGGCGATCATCCCGGCTCTCCCCCCGCCCTCGATCGTCATGTTGCAGATCGTCATCCGGCCCGGCATCGAGAGCGCCTCGATCGCCGGCCCCGCGTACTCGACCGCGTAGCCGGTCATGCCACCGGTGCCGAGGCGGCCGATCGTCGCCAGGATCAGGTCCTTGGGGGTGACCCCGGGGCGCAGCTCGCCCGCGTAGTCGATCCGCATCGTCTTCGGCCGCTTCTGGACCAGGCACTGGGTGGCGAGCACGTGCTCGACCTCGGACGTGCCGATCCCGAAGGCCAGCGCCCCGAAGGCGCCGTGGGTGGAGGTGTGGCTGTCGCCGCAGACGATCGTCATCCCCGGCTGGGAGGCCCCCAGCTCGGGGCCGATCACGTGGACGATGCCCTGGCGGTCGGAGCCGAGCGAGTAGATGGGGATGCCGAACTCCTCGCAGTTGCGCTCCAGGGTTTCGACCTGGACGCGGGAGAGCTGGTCGGCGATCAGGCGCGCGGCCATCGTCCCGTCCGTGGGCGTGTTGTGGTCGGCGGTGGCCAGGGTCTTGTCGGGGCGGCGAACCCTGCGGCCGGCCAGCCGGAGGCCGTCGAAGGCCTGCGGCGAGGTGACCTCGTGGACCAGGTGCAGGTCGATGTAGATCAGCCCGGGCGAGACCTCGTGCGCCTCCCAGATCTTGTCGAACATCGTCTTCGGCATTTGTCTACGACCTCCTCAGCCCGGCGGCGATCACGGCGAGGAAGCGGGTCGCCTCCCTGCCTTCGTTCTCGAAATGGTGCGGAAGGTCGGCGTCGAAGGTGACGCTGTCCCCCTCCTGCAGTTCGTGGCGGCTGCCGTCGACGACCAGCGCCAGGGTGCCTGCCAGCACCACGGCGGTCTCGCGGCTGCCCGGCTCGTGCATCGGCGGGTCCGCGCGGCCGCCGGTGGTGGCGCCGGGCTCCAGCACGTGCAGCGAGACGTCAGCGCGCTGTCCC
>DATHFL010000274.1:0-6012 GCA_035318125.1 Solirubrobacterales bacterium
ACCCCCTCCAGACACACCTCGCTATGGCTCGGGGTTGAGCGTCTGGAGGGGGTATCCCCATCGCCCTGCCATCGTTGGCGGGAGTTCGCGTCGGCGATCTCGGCTACCTCGGCGCCGTAGTAGCGCGGGTGCGGGACGAAGTTCTGGAGGATCACCTCTTGGAGATGGCCGTGGCGTTGGTGGCTGGCGGCGAGCGCCTCCAAGGATTCGATGCGCTCGTCCTCCGTCTCGCCGATGCCGACCAAGATGCCGCTCGTGAAGGGGATCTTCAGCTCCCCTGCCGCTTCGATGGTCGCCAACCTCGCAGCCGGATGCTTGGTCGGAGAGCCGGCGTGGACCGTCTCCATCAACCGCTCAGAAGTCGACTCCAGCATCAGGCCCTGCGACGCCGTCACCTCGCGCAGGCGCGCCAGGTCGCGCTTGTCGAGGACGCCGATGTTGGTGTGCGGGAGCATTCCCCGCTCCAGCGCCCGCTCGCAGGCCCAGACGACGTAGCCGGTGAAGTCCTCGTGACCCCAGGCCGCGAGGCGTTCGGCGACGACGGGGTTGACCTCGGGCCGCTCTCCCGTCAGGACCAACAGCTCCTTGGCGTTGCGCCGGACCGCTTCGTCGAGCTGGCGTTCGACCTCCTCCGGCGCGTGCACGTGGGCCTGGTGGGTGGCGAAGGCGCAGTACTTGCAGTAGCACTGGCACGTCCGGGAGAGCGAGAGCGTGAAGTTGCGGGAGAAGGTGACCCGGCGCACGGCGCTCAAGCTACTGCAAACAAAAGCGCCACCCGGGTGGGTGGCGCTTTGAAGCGATCTGCCGAGCCCTATTCAGTCGGCGGGACGGTCGCTGGTCGGGGTCGCCCGTTTCGGGACCGGCGGCCGCACGTGCTCCGGCGGTTCCGTCGGCGGCAGCCCGCCCGGCTCGAGGACGAAGCGGTAGACCCCGGCGGCCGCCAGGGCGCCAACGATCGGGCCGGCCAGGTAGGGCCAGACGCTGCCCCACTCGCTGCCGACCAGGGCCGGGCCGAACCAGCGGGCCGGGTTGAAGCCGGCGCCGGTCAGCGGGCCGCCGACCATGACGAGGAAGCCGAGGGTGGTACCGATCGCCAGCGGCGCCCACTCCTTGAAGCTCTTCTCCGAGTAGACCGCGGTGAGGATCACGAGGACGAGGACGAAGGTGCCGATCGCCTCGACGATCGAGCCGGCGAAGTTGCCGGCGAGCAGGCCGCTGACCTGGGTCGCGCCGTAGTGCGTCGCGCGCCCCTCGTCGAGCAGCAGCCCCTTGGCCAGCAGCGCCCCGAGGACGCCGCCGGAGAGCTGGGCGAGCATGTAGATGGCGCCGTCGATCGGCTTGATCCGCCGGATCGCCAGCGCCGCCAGGGTCACCGCCGGGTTGAAGTGCCCGCCGCTGACCACGCCGAACATCACGATCAGCCCGAAGAGCAGGAAGGCGTGGACCAGGCCGACGACCGCGAAGTCGGTGCCGAACTGCGCCTGACCACCGGTGGAGACGTACAGAATGACGACGCTGCAAATGAAGAAGACCAGCAGCAGCGTGCCGATCAACTCAGCCAGATATGCGGCCAAACCTCGTTCCTGCACTGTCTTTCCTCCTCGATTCCCGTGATCAGGTAAGCGGCGGCAGTCTACTCACAATCGGTGGATGAAATAGGTTTCCCGGCCTGATGAGACGGGCTGTCACGCTGCTGGCGGCCGCTCTTGCGCTCGCCGGCCTCGCCGGCTGCGGGGAGAGCGGCGCTGAACCGGGCGCGCCGAAAGGCGCGACGCTCGTGCTCGATTTCGTCCCCAACGCCGTCCACAGCGGCATCTACGCGGCCCTCGCCAACGGCTACTACGGCGACGAGGGCGTCGACCTGCAGGTGCAGGCGCCGGGCGAATCGACCGACGCGCCGAAGCTGCTCGGCGCCGGCAAGGTCGAGTTCGCGATCCTCGACATCCACGACCTCGGGATCGCCCGCGAGCGCGGCCTCGACCTGGTCGGGGCGATGCCGATCGTCCAGCGCCCGCTGGCCTCGGTGATCGCCCGCGCCGACGGCCCGGTCAAGCGGCCGCGCAACCTGGAGGGACACAGGGTCGGCGTCACCGGCCTGCCCTCCGACGAAGCCGTGGTCGACTCCGAGGTCGAGGCCGACGGCGGCGACCCCGCCGAGGTCGAGAAGGTGACGATCGGCTTCACCGCGATCGCCTCGCTCGCCGCCGGCAAGGTCGACGCCGCGACCGGCTTCTGGAACGCCGAGGCGGTGGCGCTGGAGCGCCAGGGCGTCCCCGTTCGCGTCTTCAAGGTCGACGAATTCGGCGCCCCGCCCTACCCCGAGCTGGTCCTGACGACCTCGCGCAAGACCCTGGAAAGCGATCCGGGGCTGGTCGAAGCCGTCGTCGCGGCGACCCGCCGCGGCTACGCCTTCACCGAGGACCACCCGAACGAGGCCCTCGCCGACCTGCTCTCAGCCAACCCTTCGCTCGAACGCGCCGACCAGGCGGCGCAGCTCAAGGTGCTGCTGCCCGACCTCCAGCCCGAGCCCTTCGACGAGCAGGTCTTGCGGGAATGGGCCGCCTGGGATCTCGAGCACGGCCTGCTGGAGGAACCGCTAGACGTCGAGCAGGCGTTCGACCAGAGCGGGTAGCTCGCGGGCCATCCGCGAGCGCGGCACCACCAGGTCGACACCGGCCGCCTCGGCGCTCTTCTTGGTGTCGACGTCCACGTGCGAGTGGTAGCCGAGGACGGGCATCCCGAGGCCGACGAGCGCCTCCGGGTTCTCGACGTCGAGGTCGGCGACGATCAGGTCGATCCCCTCCCAGGTGCTCTCCTCGATCGAGGGCGAGGCGGTCACCTCGTGGCCGGCGGCGGTCAGCGTCTCCTGGACCCTGCTGCCGAGCATCAGGTCGGTCGAGATGCTGAGGACGCGCGCCACCGACCGCCTACAGCGAGCGGCGCTGGCGGAACTCTTCGCGGACGCTCTCGGGCCGGCCCCACATCTGCACCGTCTCCGAGCGGCCCTCGCGCACCTCGGCCACCTGCATCTCCCCGCGCACGCCTTCGCCGTCGAGCTTCTCCAGCGCACCCTGCACCGTCTCCGGCGCGGCGGCGTGGCCGAAGCCGTGGGCGACCAGCAGCCGCCAGTGCCAGCGATGCTGCGGGTGCTGGTAGACCTGCGCGTTGATCTGGCTGAGGACGACGGCCGTGTCCACGTAGTGGGACATGTCCTCGATCCGCATGTCGACCTCGAGGTCGGTCCAGTCGGGCGGCAGCGCCTCGAGGATCTGCTGGAAGTCGGCGGCCAGGCTCATCGGCTCAAGCGTATACGGAGGGCCGGGAGCCCCCCGGGGGGTCACCGCGCGTCCCAGGTCGGCGGCAGCAGGTCGGGGCCGGGGATCGGCGTCCCGTGGGGGTCGTGGCGCGGTTCGCCGAGCTTGGCCGCGATCAGCTTCTCCAGGTCCTCGGAGATGTAGTGCTCGAGCACCTCCGCCTCCTCGTGGACGCGGTCGTCGGGCATCCCCAGCGCCTCGGAGAGGTAGGCCTCGATCAGGCGGTGGTGGCGGATCACCTCGAGCGCGACCTTCTCGCCGGCCGGGGTGAGGCTGGCGCCCTTGTAGGGGAGGTAGTCGGCCAGCCCGAGGGCGGCGAGCCGTTTCAGCATCGAGGTCGCGGTCGCCGGGGCGACCCCGAGCCGCTGCGCGACCTCGCCGTTGAGGACCAGCCCCTCGCGCTCGTGGGCGATCGCGTAGATCGCCTTCGCGTAGTCCTCGATCGCCTCGGTGTTGGGGTCGCGGCGCCCGCGCCCCTCGCCCGCCGCCATCAGACCGAGATCAGCAGGCCGGTGAGGTAGAGGACCGCCATCCCGGCCAGCATCCCGGCGACGGTGGTCGGATAGAGGAAGCGGCCGTCCTCGTCGCGCATCGCCGGCGCGATCTGGACGATCACCCGCGCGATCGCGCCGACGCCGACGCCGAAGAGCAGCGCGCCGAGGCTGGGATCGAAGGCGGCGGCCCCGATCCAGGCGCCGAGGATCGCCGGGGCGCCGGCGATCAGCCCGAGGCCGACGAGCCGCGCGATCCCGGGCGGGTCGCCGTCGCGCAGCGGGGCGACGATCGCCACCCCCTCGGTGGTGTTGTGGATCGCGAAGCCGACGACGAGGAAGGCGCCGAGCGCCAGCGCCCCGCTCGCGTAGGCGGAGCCGATCGCCAGGCCCTCGCCGAGGTTGTGGAGGCCGATCCCGATCGCGACCAGCAGCGCCAGGTAGGCGCCCGCAGCGGTCCCGCCCGCCGAGCCCTTGGCCGCGCGCGAGCGCTGCGCCAGGTGGGCGTCGACGGCGGCGAGCACGAGGTAGGCGGCGAGCGCCCCGACCAAGACCAGCGCGGTGCCGCCGAAGGCGGCCGGCGCCTCGGTCGCGATCTCCAGCCCCTCCAGCGCGGCGTCGATCGCGAGGAAGGCGAGCAGGCCGACGGTGAAGGCGATCAGCGCCCCCATCCACTGCCGCCCGAGCCGCCGCAGGAAGGGCAGCCAGAGCATCCCCAGGCTGACCGGGATGACGCCGACGTAGATGCCCAGCAGCGCCATCAGGCCGAAGAAGCCGACGTCGTTCTCCGGCGTCTCCGCCGCGACCGGGATCGACGCTTCGACCGTGCCGCCGGTCGAGGTGAGGACGAAGATCTCGTAGGCCTCGCCTTCGATCCAGGGGTAGTCGATCCGCAGGGTCGTCGAGCCGAGCCGGCCGATCTCGCGGCCGCCCTCGGCGGCGAAGGGGGCGTAGGCGTCGTTGACGGCGACCTGGGCGACCTCGACCGGGTCGGGGCCGTCGTTGCGCAGGGTCAGCTCGATCTCCCCCGGCCGCAGCACCGTCCTCTCGACCGCGACCTCCTCGACCGGCGGCCCGGTCCGCTCGCCGAGACCGGGGCCGCCGAGCAGGGCGAAGGCGCCGATCGCCGCCGCGATCAGCGCCAGCGGGATCAGGCCCAGCGCCCAGCCGGGCAGGCCGGCGCCGAAGACTCGCTCGGCTCGGGCGTTCGCCTCCATCAGGCCGGCGTCCCCTTCCCCCAGGGCAGGTCGCAGTAGAGCGAGGAGGCGGCCGCGGCGGTGAGCCGCGAGGGGTCGCCGACCCGGAAGAAGCCCGACCAGCCGAGCTCGGCGAACTCACTGACGTGGGCGTGGAACATGTAGTCGCCGTCGTAGGGGAACTTCAGCTCGAGGATGCCGCGCTGGCCCTGACCCTGGATCACCGTGTCGGTGAACTCGGTCGGCTCCATCGAGGTCCCGGTCGGGAAGTAGTGGAAGAAGTTGCCGTGGATGTGGAAGGAGTTGACCGGGTCGTACTCGAGCGCGTTGACGAGGTAGATGCGCACGGGGCTGTCGCGCTCGACCGCGATCGGCTCTTCGGTGTAGTGGAAGCCGACGGTGTTGACGGCGTAGACCTCGTTCGAGAGGTCGAAGTTGGTGTCGAAGCCGTTCATCACCATCACCATCTCGTCGGCTTCGGGGCGGCCCTGCTTGGGGTCGATGACGAAGGCGCCGTGGAGGCCGCGGGCGATGTGGGCGGCGAGCGGCGAGACGTGGCAGTGGTAGAGGTGGAGGCCGAAGGGGGCCGCCTCGAACTCGTAGGCGAAGCTCTCCCCCGGCTCGACCTGGCCGCCGCCGCGGTTCTCGCCGATCCCCGGCACCCCGTCCATCGAGGCCGGGTGGAGGCCGTGGAAGTGCATCGTGTGCGGGTGTTCGGAGCCGTTGACGAAGTTGATCCGCAGGCGCTCGCCCTCGCGGGCGCGGAGCGTCGGCCCCGGCACCCGGCCGTTGTAGGTCCAGGCCTCGTAGGTGACCCCGGGGGCGACTTCGATCTCCTTGTCGTGGGCGACGACCTCCCATTCGCGGAGGACGCGGCCGCTGGCGAGGCGGCGGGTGCGGCCGTAGTCGAAGTCGCGCAGCAGCTCGGTCGGGTTGAAGCCGTTGCGGCGGTGGTCGACGGTCCGGCCGGGGGCGAAGGTCGCGTGCGGGAACCCGTCGTGGCCGGCGTGG